>CAYLYC010000051.1:0-8892 GCA_964387715.1 uncultured Eubacteriales bacterium
ATTTGAATTGGACAGAGTAACCGTTACCGTCGCCATGGGCGGACAGTCGGCAACACGGTTGGAAATCAATCCATTGCCGGGAGATGCGAGAGAAGAAGAAATTTCCATGGCACGTGGGTTGTATTTTGCGCTTTTACAACTGACCGGTTTTACCCCCCAATGGGGTGTTTTGACCGGAGTACGCCCCGGTAAATTGTATTCATCCCTGCTTCATCAATGGGGCAATGATGCCAAAGCAACTGAATACATGAACAAGCGGTTGCTTGTGCAGGATGATAAAATTCATTTATGCAGTGAAACCTATAAGGCCGAAGAAAAAGCTGCCGCACTATGCGACCCGTCGGCGTTCAGTTTATATGTTTCCATCCCGTTTTGTCCCACTCGGTGCAGTTATTGTTCCTTCGTGTCCCATTCCGTGGAAAAAACAGCCAAGATGGTGCCCGATTATGTTCGATTGCTGTGCGAGGAGTTAAAGGAAATTGGATCCATTGTTAAAAAACAGGGATTGACCTTGAAGACCATATATTTTGGCGGCGGAACACCAACCCAATTATCGGCTGAGCAGTTAGACCAGGTGATGACGGTGATCCAACAGGAATTTGATCTTTCCGCATTGGTGGAATATACCGTTGAAGGCGGCCGCCCGGATACCATTACCCACGAAAAATTGAATGTTTTAAAGAAACACAACGTGGGTCGTTTAAGCATCAATCCTCAAACCATGCAGGATGAGATTCTCCAAACGATCGGCCGTCACCATACAGCCCAGCAGGTTTTGGACAGTTTTGCAATGGCTCGTGAACACGGTTTTGATAACATCAATATGGATGTGATTGCCGGTCTGCCCGGCGATACGGTGGAAGGATTCACCCATACGTTAGAACAGTTGTTGGCTCTTTCACCGGAAAATCTGACGGTCCACACATTATCGGTCAAGCGTTCCTCTTTTTTAACTGCAAGAGGGGAGATCGCCACAACACCGGATGCCCATACGGTTACCCAAATGTCAGCCGTAGCGCGTGAACAATTGTCCCAACACGATTTTTCGCCTTACTACCTTTATCGTCAAAGCAAAATGCTTGGTAATTTAGAGAATGTGGGCTGGTCCAAACCGGGGTATGATTGCTTATACAACATCTATATGATGAACGAATTGCACACGGTATTAGCCGCCGGTGCCGGCGCTGTCAGCCGACTAAAATCACCCAATGGCTATGAAATTGAACGCATATTCAATTACAAATATCCTTATGAATATATAGAACGGTTTGCCACCGTTTTAGAACGAAAAAAAGGAATCGGTGATTTTTATGAGCGATATCCTATGGGGTAACCATTTGTGGCATTTGGATGAGTTGCTTCCTCATTTATCCGGCGATCCGACCCCTTTTGTAAACGAATGCTGTAACGAGTATAAAAAACGCATTGATACCGTTGCCGCTTCCATTGCCGCTAATCCAAACCACAAAATACTCATGCTTTCCGGTCCTTCCGGTTCGGGCAAAACCACTACTGCCCGTTTTTTGCAGGATGCTCTTGCAAAGCGAAATATACGCTCTTTTGTGGTATCATTGGATAATTTTTATTTGGGAAACGGTCGTGCTCCCAAACTCCCAAACGGTGATTTTGACTATGAATCGGTTCACGCCTTAGATGTTCCAGCGCTTACTTCCTGTTTGCTGTCGTTGGCTGAAAAGGGGAGTTGTTTGCTTCCGGTATTTGATTTTCACGCCAGTAAACCAAAGGAAGAAAAGATACCAATACAACTGTGTCCCGGTGATTTGATCATATTCGAAGGGATTCATGCATTAAACCCTTTACTATTGGAATGTTTGCCCAGCCAATTTGTTACAAAAATCTACGTAAGTGTTGAAACCACCGTATACGGCTGTCATAACGTGGTGATCCCGCCCCGTGAGATTCGCCTGGCACGGCGTATGGTACGGGACAGTATTTACCGGAATTCCGATGCGCTTCGCACGTTGCAGTTTTGGACCGGTGTTATGAACGGGGAAGATCAGTATTTATTTCCCTATCGTGACGATGTTGATTATGTCATCAGCACCTTTCATGAATTTGAACCGGCAATACTAAAGCCCTATTTGATTCCGTTGCTGAAAACGGTAACGCCGGATTATCCCAATTACGATTTAGCCATCGATCTGTTGGATGATTACCGGATGTTCCCAACACTTGAACCCACCGTGTTACCGAACGATTGTCTGATACACGAATTTATTGATTAAATATTTCTTTTTTGAAGGATGTAGATAACCATGGAACAACAAAACAAAAAACGAATTTACAGCGCAATTCAACCCAGCGGTATGCTTACGTTGGGTAACTATTTGGGGGCTTTACGGAACTGGGTTGCTATGCAGGATGAATATGAATGCATCTATACCGTTGCCGACCTGCACGCCATTACCGTTCGGCAAGAACCGGCAAAATTGCGCAAACAGGTATTAGAAACCTATGCACTGCTGATGGCGGTTGGCATTGATACCGAAAAGTCATTGCTGTTTATCCAATCACACGTGGCAGAACACAGCCAATTGGCATGGCTGCTCAGTTGTTACACCCAATTCGGTGAACTGTCTCGCATGACCCAGTTCAAGGATAAATCCGCCAAACACGCCGACAATATTAACGCCGGGTTGTTTAGTTATCCCGCTTTAATGGCGGCTGATATTTTACTCTATCAGGCAGATATGGTTCCGGTCGGTGCAGACCAAAAACAACATTTGGAACTTACCCGGGACGTGGCAAACCGTTTCAACAATTTGTATCCTAACGTGTTTACCGTTCCCGAACCGTTTATTCCCAAAACCGGCGCACGGGTTATGTCCTTGCAAGAGCCAACCCAAAAAATGTCAAAATCCGATCCCAACGTAAATGCCTGGGTCGCCATGTTGGATAAACCGGATGACATTATGCGTAAATTCAAGCGGGCAGTTACAGACAGCGACGCTTGTGTTCGTTATGCCGAAGGAAAAGACGGAATCAACAACCTGATGGAAATTTATTCTGCTGTTACCGGAAAGACCTACAATGAAATCGAAAAAGAATTTGATGGTAAGGGGTATGGCGATTTCAAAATGGCGGTTGGTGAAGCTGTTGTTTGCTCCTTAAAACCGGTTCAGGACCGTTTTGAAGACCTGATGAACAATCGTGATTACTTAGAACAAACCTGGCGCAGCAATGCTGAAAAAGCAGAATATATTGCCCGTCGTACATTAGGCAAAGCTATGAAGAAAATTGGCTTTATTTATTAAGGGGTGACTCTCCATGGAATATACCGATTACAACGAAGTGGTGTTTACGGTTGACGGATGTGATATCAATAAAGCGGCGGATCTTGCGGGAATGGCAAATACCGGCGGAATTTATATTGAGGATTATCGCAACCTGGAACAAGAAGTGGAAGAAATTGCACACATCGATTTGATTGATGAAGAATTACTGCAACAAGACCGTTCCAAGGGAAAGATCCACTTGTATCTGGACGTTACTGTGAATCCCAGGGAAGTGACCGATTTTATCGGTAATCTGTTACAAAGCAACAACATTCCCTATCAGTTGGATACTTCTCTGTGCCGATACGAAGATTGGGCGGATAATTGGAAAAAATATTTTAAACCCACGCCCATTGGCAACCGTTTGATGATTCGCCCCGCATGGGAACCGGAGCAAAATACCCACCGTAAGGAATTGATTTTGGAGCCGGGCCTGGCATTCGGAACGGGTACACACGAAACCACCCGTCTGTGTTTGGAACTGCTGGATCAGTATATGCCCCAAGGCGCAACCCTTTTAGACGTTGGTTGCGGAAGTGGTATCTTGTCCATTGCCGGTTTACTGTTAGGCGCCAACCAGGCAGTAGGGGTTGATATTGACCCGTTGGCAGTTAAAACCGCTAACGAAAACGCCCAAACCAATTGTGTAGCCGACCGATTTACCGGCGTTTGCGGCGATTTAACCGATAAGATCACCGGTCGCTACCAGGTGGTGTGCGCAAATATTGTGGCAGACGTGATTTTAATGCTCAATCAAAATATCAAGCAGTTTATGACACCCGATTGTTTATATTTGATGAGCGGAATCATCGACACCAGAGAACAAGAAATTTTAGACCAATTGCAGGGGAATTTTCAAGTGCTGGAGGTACGCCGTGAGCGTGGCTGGACCGCCATTGCCGCTCGGCCGTTATAATGGAACATAAAAAATTACGGAAACAATTCATCGGTGAACATACCGTCATCTTTACCGATTCGGTTCACACCTTTGGAACAGACGGTGTTTTACTGTCTGATTTTGCAAATCCAAAAAAACAGGACAAAACCTTAGAACTTGGCACAGGATGCGGTATCATTTCATTGTTGTGGTGCCGACAGGAAGCGCCTTCCTTTATTGAGGCGTTGGAATTACAGCCGGATGCGGTTGACCTGGTCAATATGGCGATTGCGGAAAACGGATTACAAAACCGGCTATCGGTTACCCTGGGCGATCTTAAAACGATCGACCAATATTTTTCCAAGGGTTACTACGATCTGGTTGTCATGAATCCTCCTTACAAAAGAGCGGATGATGGGGTAGTTTCACCTGTTTCCGGTCTGGCAATCGCACGGCATGAATTGGAATGTACCCTGCAGGATATATGCAATGCGGCTTCAACCGTTTTAAATACCGGAGGACGGTTTTGCATGTGTCACCGTCCCGGCCGTCTGGCAGAGGTGATGGTTGCCATGGTTCGTTGGGGTATTGAACCCAAACGATTGCAAATGGTACATCAAAGTCCATCTCAATCACCGAATTTGTTTTTAATTGAGGGGAAAAAGGGAAGCAATCCAGGGCTTACCGTGGAGCCGCCATTGTTCATGGAAGACGATAACGGTAACCCCAGCAAGAGAATACAGGAGATCTATTCTGAATACTATCAACAAAGGGATAAAAATATATGAGCGGTACATTATATGTTGTGGGAACACCAATCGGCAATTTAAACGACCTGTCACCAAGGGCTTTAGAAACCCTGGAAACGGTGGATTTTATTGCCGCCGAAGACACCCGGGTCACGCTGAAACTTCTTAATCGATTTGATATTAAAAAGCCGATGGTTAGTTATCATGAGCACAATCGGTTCGAAAAAGGAGACAGCATCGTGGCAAGAATTGCCAACGGTGAAAATTGCGCATTGGTAACCGATGCGGGTATGCCTGCAATCTCTGACCCCGGCGAGGAACTGGTTTTGCAATGCCATTTGGCCAATATTCCGGTGTTATCTGTTCCCGGACCCAGCGCCCTGATTACCGCATTGGCTCTTTCCGGAATGCCCTCCGGGCGGTTTACCTTTGAAGGTTTTTTAAGCATGAACAAGAAAAGCCGCAAAGATCACCTGGAGGAAGTGAAAAACGAAACCAGAACCATGATTTTTTATGAAGCACCCCATAAACTTCTTTCAACCCTGAAGGATATGTTGGCGGTGTTTGGCGACCGCGAGATTGCCCTGGTTCGGGAATTGACCAAGATCCACGAGGAAGTGATTCGAACCACCTTTACAGATGCCATTGCAAAATACGAAGAAACGGCGCCGAAAGGTGAATTTGTGATGATCGTTCGCGGTTGTGAACATACAGAACCATCGACTACCCATTACACATTAGATGATGCGGCTGCCATTGCCGCTGATTTTATCAAAAACGGTGAACTGCCCACAAAAGCGGCGAAATCCGCTGCACAACTAACCGGCTTTAAGAAAAACGATATTTACGCAAAACTTGTTAAAAGGTGATCCATTTGACCCGAACCAAACATAAAAAACGCCGTGTCGTACTCCTGTTTTTAGTTTCTATCCTTTTGATAGGGATGTTATTTTGGTATATTAACAATTTCACCTTTACCGTCACCAAAACAACCATCACATCACCCAAAGTGTCTGCTCCTATCACCCTGGTTCAGTTAAGCGATCTCCATGGTGCCAGTTACGGTAAGGATAACGCCCGTCTTATTCAATCGGTTTCAAAGCAAAATCCGGATCTGATCTGCATTACCGGCGATATGTATACCAATGGCAACCAGGAAAGTATGGAAGTGGCAATCAATACCATGGAGCAGTTAACATCCATTGCTCCGGTATATTTTGTTCCCGGTGAGCATGACCGCAGTGAACAATATTTACAGACGTTGGAAGAAGCAGGAATCACTGTATTATCCTATAGCCAGACCTCTTTAACCGTCGGTCAGGACACCATCTCCCTGTACGGCATTGATAACGCATATTATAGCGATACCTTTAATTTGTTTTACGAATTTGACCGACCCAACCAACAGAATTTCAGCATCTTATTGGCTCATATCCCCAATTTTGATGCGTTCAATTGGTTTGGACCAGACTTAACGTTGTGCGGTGATACCCACGGCGGATTGGTGCAATTACCCTTGATTGGGCCTTTGTATTTCGACGGCGTATGGTTTCCGGAATTAAGAAACGGTGATCAATACGTCACCGATAAGGGTTTGTTCCCAACCTACACCGGCCACGTATACGTAAGCGGAGGACTGGGCAATTATCCCTATCCTTTGCGGTTGTTTAATCAACCGGAGATTTCGGTACTAACAATTATCCCGGAGGAAATAAAATGATCTTCAAAACCATTCGAAACCGAAAACTAAAGGCAAACGATGCTGTTTTAAAGCGTATCGACGGAAAACCCATTCGTTACGTTGCCGCCAGAGATGAAAATAACGTTGAATCCATTCTGGGCAAGGGAGGACGCATTGTTATTACTGACAAACAGGTGCAGATCAATTGCGGAGGCGATATTGTGTATGCCTGCGATAAAAAAGGGGTGGAGATCTCGGAACTTATCAGTTTAGGCGGCGCTCGTATTACCGGCAACTGCAACGGAACCACCAAAGCCGTAACGGTATATTTTACCTATTTTAATAAATAATAAAGAGAGATTTTACCGTCTCTCTTTTCTTTTTGGAATAAAGGTCAAGAAAAGTCAAAAAAGTTTGTAAAAACCTCTTGACAACGCCGGAAAATCATGGTACATTATAGGTGTTAGCACTCGAAGCATTTAAGTGCTAAATTCAAAAAAGGGGTGAACGACATGAATACGGCTGAACGTAAAGACCGGGTTCTGGGCAGTATTGTGGAACTGTACGTCCGTACCGGTGAACCGGTTGGCTCTAAAGCGGTTTCTGCCTATTTGAATGACGTTTGCTCCACTGCAACCATTCGAAATGATATGTGTGATTTGATCGATCGGGGATATCTTGTTCAACCCCACACCTCTGCCGGTCGTGTCCCATCCGGGTTGGGTTTTCGGTATTATATCGACCGCCTGATGCCTGTGTATCATCTATCTGACCAGGAAAAAGAGCGCATCCGGTTGTGTTTGCCCCGGTACAAAGGTGATCCGGAGCGGTTCATTACCGAAACCGGTAAAGCGGTTGCTAAGTTGACGGGTTGTACCGCAATGCTCACCACACCTATTGATGCTAACGCCACGTTACAGCGGCTGGAGATCATACCCATGAGCCGTTATTCAGTACTGATTGCTGTGCTAACCTCATCCGGCGTTATGAAAAGCAAGGTCTGCCGTTTAGACCAAGAGGTATCTTCCGGTGATATTGTGAAATTCGCCGCCATTTTGAATGAGCGTTTTGCCGATCTGCGGTTGTCGCACATCAATCCCGCAATGGCGCAAACCCTGGCTGTCTCTTTTGGTACGCTTTCGCTGAAATTTGCTCCGCTATTGCAATTGGTGTTTGATGCAATTCAGGATGCAGTTGCTACCACTTTACATTTAGAAGGTCAAGCCAATCTGCTGTTGTACAAAGAGTTTTCGCCCACCTCGGTGATCGAGCTGTTTGCCAGACGGGATTCCTTGCTGCCTTTGTTGGAAAACGCAGGAACACAGCATGTTTATTTGGGGGATGAATTGCAGGATTCTGCATTGCTAAATGCCGGTTTGTTGGTGTCCGAGTACCAACTCAACCACAGTTTAAAAGGGAAGATGGCAATTTTAGGACCCATGAAAAATGATTATTATCATTTGATTCCCACCCTTTCCTTTATTGCGGCAACAACCCACAACAATATTCATATGTATTTATAATACCTTTAGGAGGGTATATCGTGAGTGATAAAGTAAAAAACCAATCGGTTCCCGATGCTCCGCAATCGGAAGAAACCGTGGCAGAAGAACCAACTCTTACACCGGAGGAACAGCTGCAACAGGAGTTAGATGCCCAAAAGGATCTGCTGCTTCGGACAGCCGCTGAGTATGACAACTATAAAAAACGTACCCAACGGGAAAAAGAAGAACTAAGCGCTTTCTCAAAGGGTTCTGTTATGAAAGAACTTTTACCGGCGTTAGATAATTTTGACCGTGCGGCAACCGCCGGTTTGGAAAATCCGGAAGAGTACAAAAAAGGAATGGACATGAGCATTAAAATGCTGATGGAGATTCTGGAAAAAATCGGTTTGAAGGAAATCGATTGCGAAAACAAAGAATTTGACCCGAATTATCATTATGCGGTTTCAAAGATCGAAGATGAAAATTTAGGTGAAAATACAATCGCCCAGGTATTCCAAAAAGGGTATCTGTTTGGCGAAACGGTCATTCGACCTGCCATGGTCGTAGTGGCTAACTGCAATTAAATTCTGTAGATTTATGATTGATTCATTTTAGGAGGAAACTTATTATGGCAAAAATTATCGGTATTGACTTAGGTACCACCAACTCATGTGTAGCAGTAATCGAAGGGGGCGAACCGGTTGTTATCGCAAACGCCGAAGGCGCCCGCACCACTCCTTCCGTTGTAGCATTCGCTAAAAACGGTGAACGGATGGTTGGTCAAGTGGCAAAACGCCAAGCAATC
>CAYLYC010000052.1:0-8632 GCA_964387715.1 uncultured Eubacteriales bacterium
CTGTCTTTAATAATCTCATGGCGTCTTTTTTTCATTTTTCGTAACTCCTGTCCATGATTTTGTTTTTATAACGGTCAAAAAAGGATTCCTGTTTCAGCCGAATCAAGCCAACCGAAAGTTGGGCTTTTTCGATGGTGATCTCCTGACCGGTAATATCCACCGGTTCTTCTCCGTCCACACACAGAAAGATCTGTCCGCCCATGGGACATTCTGCCGTGACCGAAAGACGGTGGGCTGTGGAAAAGACCAACGAGCGGGTATGCAACGAGAAGGGACACAAGGGGGTAACCACGATCCCCTCAATTGCCGGGTCTAACACCGGACCGCCGGCAGACAGCGAATAAGCCGTTGAGCCGGTTGGTGTTGCCGCCAACAAACCGTCTGCCCGGTAATGCAATTCGCATTGATGGATGCTCTCTTTCAGGGTAATATCCATCATACGGGCAGGTCCGCTACGGGTGACCGCCACCTCATTCAGCGCATAGCAGGTATGAGCACGACCACCGATTTTATATGTAACCTGCAACAACATCCGCCGGTCAATATCGTAACCACCGTTGGTCATAAGGGATAGCAGTTCCCCTTCATCCGGCTCCAATCCAGCCAAAAAACCAACCCGACCGGAATTGATGCCCAGCACCGGTTTATTATAAAGAGCGGCTTGTTTTGCGGTGTGCATAATGGTGCCGTCGCCGCCAACCACGGTAACAAAATCTGCTTGTTCCATGGTATCCGCTGGTAAAACGGAAATCCCAAGGCGGCACAGTATTTGGGTGATACGCTCACCGTTTTTTGCGGCATTGCTATCGCCTTGTTTTATTACCAGCACCGTTTTCACTCTTTATCACCCAATTCCTTATGTGCTTCTAAAACCACGGTTTCTATGGTTTGCGGTTGCATTTGCATGATATCTTGCTGTACATTCACGCCCAGATGCAATAAATATTCAATATTGCCCTGAGGTCCTTTGATGGGAGAATAGGTTAAACCCAATACCGAAAAACCGGTGGCTATACTCTCCTTCATCACACGCTCAATCACCTGTCGGTGAACAGCCGGTGAACGAACCACACCGTTTTTACTCAGGTTTTCTTTCCCTGCCTCAAATTGGGGTTTGATCAGGCAAACGGCTGCTCCTGTTTCACTCAACAAATTGTAAAGAGGGGGCAAAATTTTATCTAAAGAAATGACAGACACGTCCACCGAAGCAAAATCGATGGCGTCAGGAATATCCTCCTTAGTGGCATAGCGGAAGTTGCATTGTTCTTTGCAAATGACCCGGGGATCATCCCGCAAGGACTGCGCCAGTTGGTCGGTGCCCACATCCACAGCGTACACCCGTTTGGCACCGTGTTGCAGCATACAATCGGTAAATCCGCCGGTAGAAGCCCCCACGTCCATACAAACGCAATCATCCAAATCCAAGGCAAAGGTTTCCATGGCTTTCAGCAATTTATAACCGCCACGGCTGACAAAACACTGTCCGCCCCGTACTTCTAACACATCGGTGGGTGACACCTTGCAGGACGGCTTTTTGCAACAGACACCGTTGACAAACACGTGACCTTCATCGATCAATCCGCCGGCACGGGAGCGGCTGGAAGCCAATCCCTGTGAAAACAAGGCAACATCCAAGCGAAGGGACTGGGCCATGTTACTCTCTCCATTCCTCCATCATCCAGCGGGCAATGCTGTCAGCATCCAGCCCCGCCAATTGCAAACACTGGTCAACTGTACCGTGAGGGATCATGGGATCATCCACGCCCCGGATACAGCCCAAACCATTATAACCTAACTTGCATAAAGATGCAAGAATTTCTTGCGACAATCCACCGGTTTTTCCTTGTTCTTCCACCAAAAAAAGTTGACGGTAAGACAGAAGGGGTTGAAGATGGGCATCGGTGAGAGGTTTGATTTGTTGCAAACAAAGAACATCCACCGGTTTTCCTTGTTGTTTCAGCAATGCCGCTGCCTGGGTACAATTCCGGGTGATCCGGCCGTAGGTCACAATGGCGTGACGGCTTTGCCGGGAAAGAAGAACTTCCGTTTCGGTGGTAAAAGGACGGTCTGCCAAAGAGGGTGCTTCTCCCCCTCTGGGATAACGGATAAAAATTAACCCGTCCTCATGGTTCACCGCATGGGAAAGCATTTGTTTTAACTGCATAAAATTGTAGGGCGAATACACTTTTGCGCCGGGAATGGTACGCAAATAGGCGGCGTCCAGCATACCGTGGTGCATTTCACCGTCTTCACCTACCACGCCTACCCGGTCAACGCAGACGATCACCTTTAATCCTTGGGCGGCGATGTCATGCACCAGTTGGTCGTATCCCCGCTGTAAAAAGGAGGAATAGATGGCCACCACCGGAATCATACCCCCTTTGGCCAGGCCGGCGGCAAAGGTGAGTGCGTGTTGTTCTGCAATACCCACGTCAAAAAAACGGGTGGGATATTGATTTGCGAAATCGGACAAACCGGTGCCGTCGCACATGGCGGCAGTAATGGCGCAAAGTTTTGGATTTTCCTTTGCCATAGCGACCATGGTTTGTCCAAACACATGGGAAAAACTGTTAGCAGACGGCTTACTCTCTCCGGTATTCAGATCCAATCCGGATGCCACCCCATGAAAATCCTTGGGGGTTTGTTCTGCCGGGGCATACCCTTTCCCCTTTTTGGTGCAAAGATGAATCAAAGCCGGTCTGCCGGTGTGTTTTGCCATGTCCAGACAATTTTGCAATTTGGTTAAGTCGTGGCCGTCAATGGGCCCGATATATGAAAAGCCCAATTCTTCAAACACGGTGCTTTGATACATCCAGTTTTTTAAGGATGTTTTTAATTTGAACACACCATGATGGAGTTTTTTGCCAACCAGCGGTATATGTAACAAAAACCGGGCAAACCCTTCTTTGGCTTTGAAATAACCGGGTCGGGAACGAATATCCGCAAGATGCCGTGCCATTGCTCCCACGTTACCGGAAATGGACATCTTGTTATCGTTAAGAATCACGATCAAACGGTTACCGTGACTTCTGCCTGCGTTATTCAGTGCTTCGTATGCCATGCCGCCGGTAAGAGCGCCATCCCCGATCACCGCCACGGTGTAATAGGATTTGCCCAGGAGTTGACCGGCAACGGACAGTCCCAACGCCGACGAAACCGAGGTACTGCTGTGTCCCGACAAAAACTGGTCATGCTCACTTTCCTCCGGACGGGTAAAACCGGACAAGCCCCCCTGCCGACGCAGAGAGGCAAAGCGGTCATACCGACCGGTAAGTAATTTATGGGTATAGCATTGATGACCCACGTCAAACACGATTTTATCCCGGGGCGAATCAAATACACGGTGAAGGGCAACGGTCAATTCCACCGTACCCAAATTGGATGCCAAATGGCCGCCGTTTTGCGCAACAGTATCCATAAGCACCTGGCGGATCTCTGCGCATAACAAGGGCAACTGCTGTTCCTTCAGCCGTTTTACGTCCGCCGGGGAATGAATGGTTTCCAGCAACATAGTTTTGATCCTTTACTTTTTTCGGTTTAATAAATAATCTGCCAGTTCATTTAAGAATCCGGCTTCTTCCCCAAAGCCAACCAACTCGTTTTTGGCTTTCAGGTTGGTAGCCCGGGCAAACTCCATGGTTTTATCCACTCCAAACAAAGACACGTAGGTGGTTTTGTTGCTTTGGGCGTCACTGCCGATGGGTTTTCCCAAATCTTCTTCGGTGGCGGTCACATCCAGCACGTCGTCCACCATTTGAAACACACTGCCAATGTGACAGGCGTACCGTTCTGCCTGTTCCAACTCATGGGCGGTTCCGCCGGCGGCATAACAGCCCAGTTTTGCGGCAGCAACGATCATCATACCGGTTTTGCCCGAATGGATCTGGGTCAAGGTTTCAAAATCCACCGGTGACTGCTCGGCATCCAGGTCCATGACTTGTCCGCCGCACATTCCCTCATATCCACAGCAAACCGACAAGGTTTTTCCTGCGGCTACGATATGTTCCGGAGCAACCGGCGCGCACGCAAGGGTTTTGAACGCACACGCCTGGAGCGCATCCCCGGCAAGTAAAGCCACCGCTTCGCCGTAGGCAATATGACAAGACGGTTTACCACGGCGCAGATCGTCATCATCCATACAGGGAAGATCGTCGTGAATAAGGGAATAGGCATGGATCATTTCCACCGCACAGGCAAAGGGTAACGCATCCTCCACCTTGCCGCCGCACAAACGGCAAAATTCCAGACAAAGGGCGGCACGGATCCGTTTGCCGCCGCCCAGCAATGAATACCGCATGGCTTCCACCAGGCGATTGTAGGATTCATAGGGCGTTTCGGCAACAGGCAATGCCTTCTCTAATGCTTTTTCGGTCATATCGGCATAGTACGCCAACCGTTCTTGCATGGTCATTTTTGGTCCTCCCCCGTTAATTCTTCTACCTTCAACCGTGCCGCTGAAAGTTTCTCCTGACAGCGTTTGGAAAGCACAGTTCCTTCTTCATACAAAGCAATGGATTCCTCTAAAGGACGACTGCCTTCTTCTAACAATCGGACGATTTCGTCCAATCGGGTAATATCTTCATGAAAGGTTGTTTGTTTGGTTGCCATGATTTATTCCTCCCCAGTTTCACAAACCGACTGCACCTGACATACAGCCAGTCCGTCTGATACTGTAAATTCTACCTGGTCGCCGGGTGCTAACTGAGCAACCGACCGCACCACCTGACCCTCTTTTTTACCAATGGCGTACCCCCGTTTCAACACGCCTAAAGGGGAATAGCCGGAAAGCCGTTGGGACAAGGTCTCCCACACGGCGGTAAACCGTTCCAACCCGTGGCGCCAGCCCATCTGCAAACGGTGATCCAACTGATCCAGCTGTTGTTCGTACGGGGCGATCATTGTAACGGGGTTGGTTAGTTTTGGTGAACCAACCAGGCGGTTCAACCGTTCTTCCTCTCCGGCAAGGGTTCGCAATAAATGGTGTTTTAACAGGGCTGAATACCGATTCACACCGCTCTGCAGGTCGGCAATATCCGGCGTTGCCAATTCTGCCGCCGCAGAGGGGGTTGGCGCACGCAAGTCCGCTACAAAGTCAGAAATGGTAAAGTCGGTTTCGTGTCCCACCGCCGAGATCACAGGAATGGGACAGTCATAGATCGCCATAGCCAATTCTTCGCTGTTAAACGCCCACAGGTCTTCTAATGAACCGCCGCCGCGGCCGATGATAACGGTATCCACATCGGTGCGGTTGGATAAACGACGGATGGCATCAACCAACTGAGGAACAGCGGTTTCGCCCTGCACCTGTACCGGGCACATCAACACCGTTGCCAAAGGATACCGACGGCTCAAAATGTTCATGATATCCTGCACTGCCGCACCGGTGGGAGAGGTTACCACCGCAATTTTTTCCGGAAAAGCAGGAATGGGCTTTTTGTGAGAAGGGTCAAACAACCCCATTTTCTCCAATTTTTCTTTGCATTGTTCATAAGCCAGATTCAATGCGCCCAAGCCGTCCGGTTGCATATCTTCAATGTACAACTGAAACCGACCGTCCCGGTCATATAAGGACACCCGTCCCCGGCAAATCACCTTCATCCCGTCGGTTGGCATGAACCGGATGTTTGCCACAGAGGAACGGAACATAACGGCGCTAATGACCGCCTGCTGATCCTTAAGGGACATATACCAATGACCGGAGCGATAGTGATTGGTGAAGTTGGAAATCTCACCGGTCACATACACACTTGACAAATGAGGGTCTTGTTCCAGCAGATTTTTCGCATAGGTATTCAGTTGAGAAACGGTTAAGATCAACGGATTCATAGTGCCCCCTCCTGCCGTAGGTGTGCAAGGATGGCCACACCGGCGGCATTATCGGACGAATAGACCGGCGGCGCAAAATACCCGCCGAACCGATCGGATAACTGCTGTTGTAACAAGGTATTGGACATCACGCCGCCTGCATACAAAACCGGCAGATCCCCGTAAACAGACAGCATATATTCGGTCATTTTTGCGGCGGCTGCGCCAATGGATTCTATGCAAAAACGAGCCACATCTTCCGGCGGCGCACCTTTTTCCAGTAACGCCTTACATTGATTTTCAATACCGGACAGGGAACAGTTTCCCTCTCGCATGACCGGCCGCGGTTTTTGGGGCAATTCCCCTCGCTGTGCCAACGGGTCTAACTGTTTTCCCGCCGGAAAGGCAAGTCCCAACAAGCCGCCCACACGGTCTACCGCTTGTCCGGCTTTCAGATCCAAAGAACCAACAGCTAAGGTACAGATAAATCCCCCTTTGGGACTGGGTTCTACCAAAACCCCTTCGGTTGTTCCGCCGGAAAAATGAAAGGCAATAAATTTTTGATGCAACAATTCCAAATGCCCGGCGCCATAAGCGGCGGCGGCAATATGACCTGCCTGGTGGGAACACTGGTGTACCGGCACACCCAACGCATGGCCAATGGCGTGAGCGGTCATTTTCCCCACCGTAAAGCAAGGCATATATGAGCCATCCTCATCCCGGGGGCGAACCGATACTCCGATCACATCCGGTGCACCGGGTGACTGGGCAAACAATTCTGCCAACCGGCTATCCAATTCCTTTGTATGATGAAATACCGCCTCACTTTGCCGCAAACCCATGGCTCCCATGGGAACCGGCAGCAACTTTGAGGCGGTATTCATAATGGATTGGGATGGTTGCCACAAAGCGGCAGAAGTGGTGTAGTTGCTGGTGTCGATTCCCAAAACTTTCATTCTTTCACCAATTCTTCCGTACGTGAAACAGAGCCCAATACCCCGTTTATGTAAGAGGCATCGTCCTCGGTGGCGTATTTTTTGGCAAGTTCCACCGCTTGGTCGATGGCAACTGCCACCGGTATGTTGGGACAATACATCAACTCAAAACAACACAAACGCATAATAGCCAATGCGACCCGAGAGATCCGTTCCTTTTTCCAACCGATACAATGCTTTTCGATCATGATATCGATATCTTCCAGATGTTCAAGGGTTCCCTTGGCTAAAAAGGTCATGAACTCATTATCTTCCAATTCTCTGGCAACAATTGCATTTTCAATGATCTCCTCCATGGATTCATCCCGGAACCCTTTTTCGAAAATCAGAATAAATGCCTGTTCCCGTGCTACGCTTCTTTTCATTTTCACAAATCCTGTCTTATGCGGTTTCGGTAGGTTCTTCCAAACGAATATCGTCCACAATGACGTTTACCTTTGCCACCGGACGGTTCAACATATTTTGTACCGCAGCTTTTACTTCGTTTTGCACTTCCTCGCAAACCTTTACCAATTTTACATCGGTGTTTACAGCGATGGCAATATCAATAATCATAGCGCTATCCATAGCATTCACCCGAACAGCTTTTGCTGAATGGTCTTTGCGAATCAAGGCGCGGATATCGGTGGGAAGAGGTACCAATTTTGCAACACCGGGAACGTCCTTTGCGGCAACGCCGGCGATTTTTGCGATAACGTCTTCTGAAATAACCAGTTCACCGGTCATTTTATGTGTTCCTTTTCGATTCATGATATCATCTCCTTTAGAGGTATTATACCACAAATTTTCAACTTCTCAACTATTTTGCTTCAATTATTTTAATATTTTCTAAAGAAATTTTGGTTTGACCCTGTACGATCTCCTGAATCTGGACGGTTTGTGACCCGGTCAGCCCTTCTGTCTTTACCACCACGTTGACCGAATCCTCACTCAGCACCACCACGCAGTCATCAAATCCCTTGGCTTTCACCAGCGCCTCAATGTTGCTTTCGTCCTCAATACGACCGGCAAGGGCGGTTCGTTCTTTGGTGGCTTCTGCTACTGCTGAACTGTCGGATTTCACGTTCTCGACGATCTCCCGTAACTTGTCATCTGCCTGTTTTCTGGCTTCCTCCCGATTGGTTCTGGTAAGAGAAAAATAATCCTCGGTTTGGGCAACGGAGGAAGCGTCGCCGTTTACATACATGGCCTGACCCAAAGCAGAGCCGGTAAGAACGTCGGTGACCGATGGCGTTTCTTCCTTGGAAACATACCAATTCAAATACACCGCCAATCCCAGCACCACCACAAGCAACCCTAAGATCACGCCTCGTTTTCCCAAAACTGCGCTTTTTTTCTTCATATTCATTCATCCTTTCACGAAATGGTTCCGGCAACCACATAAATCCGGTCAATACTGATATTCAATGCCGTTGCTACAGCATTGCGAACGGTTTGGGACACGCCCGCTTCTCCCCCGCCTTCGCAAACCACAACCACCCCTTTGACTTTTGGAGACAGTTCGGTGATCACCAAAGGTTGTTCGCCGTTTTCGGTGGAGACCATAATATACGTTTCTTCGTCCGACACCCGTTCCCCTGCAGTCAAACGGCTTTCTTCACTGGTTTGGGATGTATCCTGGGTGTTCTTTTCCTGAACCGCATAAATATATTCTGTGCCTTGTTCCAACGTGACCATCACCTGACATTCCCCTGCCCCGGTAATGGAGGAGATCATCTGGGACAATTGCTGCTCCAGTTGTCTGGCATACGCTCCGGAATCTTCTCCGGACACCGTTGCCGCAGTGGTATCCTCCCCACCCCCGCCGACGATACCGGACAAACCGATGAGCA
>CAYLYC010000053.1:0-8603 GCA_964387715.1 uncultured Eubacteriales bacterium
CAGGAAATACTGTATGTATTTCCGAGTATTTTAACAATGGATGAGCGAAAATCCGACTTCCTAAAACGGGGTTGGGGTTTAAATGCTCACCCTATCCAAAAAAATTGTGAACAAATTGTAAATTCTTCGAAAAACCCCTTTTCTTTTTTAACGGAATAGTGTAAAATGATAGTTGATTTGTTGTAATGATTTGCAACGGTGCAACAGGATTTTTTGAATGGAGGTAACACCATGATTGAGGTGAAAAACCTGGTAAAAAACTACGGTTCCAATACGGCAGTAAAGGATATCAGTTTTACCATTAACGACGGTGAGATCGTTGGATTCCTTGGCCCCAACGGCGCCGGTAAATCCACCACGATGAATATTATTACCGGATATCTTTCTGCCACGTCCGGCAGTGTTAAAGTAAACGGCTATGATGTTCTGGAACAGCCGGAGGCCGCCAAACGGCATATCGGTTATTTGCCGGAGCATCCCCCTTTGTTTATGGATATGACCGTTAAGGAATATCTGAATTTTGTGTACGATCTGAAAAAAACCAAACTTCCCCGTGCCCCTCATTTGGCTGAAATCGTTCGATTAGTGAAGATCGAAAACGTTTACGATCGGCTGATCCGCAACCTGTCCAAAGGGTATAAGCAACGGGTGGGCATTGCCCAAGCCCTGGTGGGGAATCCGGACGTGTTGATTCTGGACGAACCTACCGTAGGTCTTGACCCGGAACAGATCATTGAGATCCGCAATCTGATTGCCCAATTGGGACGGAACCACACGGTCATCCTCAGTTCCCATATCCTGTCAGAGATCCAAGCGGTATGTGAACGGATCATTATTATCAACCAAGGGTATCAGATCGCTGATGATACGGCTGCCGGTTTGTCCAGCAAACTGTCGGATGACCACAGCGTTATGGTGAAGATCATTGCACCTCCCAGAGATGCCAAGGAAATGCTGGAATCCATTCCCGGCGTGGCCATGGTACAAGTGGCAGGGATCCATACCGGCTCTACCGAATTCAAGGTAGAACCCAAGCCCGGTGAGGACGTGGTGAGAGCCATTGCTGAACGGGCAATTTCCCGCCGTTGGCCCATCGTGGGGCTGGGTACCAAGGAAATGACCCTGGAAGACATTTATATTCGCATGGTAAACCAAAACCCTGCCCAGTTGAATATCCATGACCCTGCCAATGCAACCGACGTCGTTACCGGCGAAGTGTTGGAAGGGGATTGGGAATTGGATGATGAAGCAGCAACTCAGTTGCCTGCTGAGGAAAAGGAGAGTGAAGAATAATGGGCGCAATTTTCAAGCGGGAATTCAAAGCATATTTTACCTCATCCATCGGCTTTGCCGTGATGACCATTTTCTATTTCTTCTCTGCCATGTTCTTTGGCGCATACTTCAAAATGGGTCAACCGGATCTGTCCGGCGTGTTTTCCACCATGTTCTATATCGTGTTGGTCATCATCCCCATTTTGACCATGCGTTTGTTCAGCGAAGACAAGCGGCAAAAAACCGACCAGTTGTTGTTAACTGCGCCGGTAAAACTTACCTCCATCGTGTTGGGTAAGTTCTTCGCCGCTGTTGCCATGTTTGCCATCACCATGGCAATTATGGTTGTATACCAAATCGTCGTTTCCTTTTACATCACCCCCGACTGGATGGTGTTTATCGGTAATTTGATCGGTTTGTTCCTGTTCGGCGTTGCCCTGATTGGCGTTGGCTTGTTTATTTCCACCTTGACCGAAAGCCAAGGGGTTGCCGCCATCACCTGCTTTGCGGTGGAATTGGTCATGATCCTGATGGACGTGGTCGCCAGTTTGCTGTCCACGGCTACCGGGGTGCTTTCCTGGCTGTATAAAGCGCTGAACTGGCTTTCGGTATATCAACGGTACACCAGTTTTACCTTAGGCACGATGGACTATGCCAATGTGGTGTTCTTTATCAGCATCACGTTCATTTGTTTGTTTGCTACCGTTATGGTCATCGACCGTAAACGGTATGCGTAAGGAGGGCAAGAGTATGAAAAAGAACAATGTATTTTCTTCCCGTGCTTTCCGTAAAGGAACGGCATCATTGGTAATCATCGCCGTTGTTGTCGTTGCGGTGATTCTGGTCAACGTGTTAACCACCGCTCTTTCCAAGCAATATCCCTTTAGTTTGGACTTGACCGCCGAAAAGGATTATACCTTAACCTTGGGGGAAGAATACGAAACCTTTGTGAAGGGCATTGACCAAGAGATCAACGTTGTGGTATGCGCCTCGGAAGAGGATTTTGAAAACAACACCTACGCCTCCAATATGGCAGGGATGTTGGCATTGACCGACTATGCAGAAGGGGAATTTGCTGAATCCACCACCAAATACGGTCGGCAAGTGGCTGCCTTTGTAAAGACCTTCCCCAACTTGAACAGAAATATTCAAGTGGAATTTGTAAACCCCAGTTCGGTTACTGATTTTGCCAAGGTGAAAAACCAATTTTCCGATCTGGAACTGACATACGGCGATATCGTGATCAGTTGTGAACACGTGAATGAAAACGGCGGGACCTTTACCCGTAAAACCATGCTCACAATGAACGATATCTTCACCCTTGAAACCGACCAACAAGCATATTACAGCGGCTACGGTGAATATTGCAATTACATCACCGGTTCTTCTCTCGCAGGACAAATGGTGTCCTCCCTGTATATTGTGCTCAATGAAGAATCGGTTGAGGTTGCTGTTTTGGGCGGTCACGGTGTGGATACCGATGCCTCTGACAGTTTGAAAAGTTTCCTGACCAAAAACAACTACACCTTCACCGAAGTGGATAATATCCTGACGGCTGAAATTGGTGAAAACACCACGTTCCTGATTCTTGCCACACCTCAAACCGACTATTCTGCCGCCGAAATCAATAAGTTGCAAAACTTGTTGGAAAACGATGGCAAATACGGCCGTACGTTAGTATATCTGCCCAGCAGTTCGCAACCGGAATTGCCCAAACTGGAAGAGTTTTTGGTTGAATGGGGGATCGAAGTGTTGCCGGCAGTAGGGTATGACGAATCCATGGTCAACTACTTCGGTTCGCCGTATTATCTACTTGCCAATGTGGAAGATACCGACTATACCGCAGATTACGACGAGAGTGTGCAATATGTATATCCGTTGTGTTACCGTCTTTTGAATACCGTTTTTGAATCCAAGGACGGCTACGTAACCACCCCCATTCTGACCACCGGCGACACAGCAGTGGGTGAACCGCTGGACGATTCTGCCGGCGACGATTGGACACCGGAAACCTCCAGTTACAAAGGTCCCTTTGATCTGGCGGTGCTCAGCACGTTGCAAAAAGCAGATTCCTCTGCCAGTGTGATCGGGGAATCCCATGTGCTGGTACTGTCCGGGGATGGTTTTGTGACTTCCGAGTTGTTAAGTGTCACCAGCGTGTATAATTCCTCCTTGCTGTTGAACGTGTTTAACAGCTTGGCAGGGGTGGATGAAACCAACGGGGTGAACATTGAGGATAAAGTAATCTCCACCACCAGTTTTTACGATCAAATCCTGAATACCAATGCCGGTACAGTGGTTATGGTGATCTTTGTGGGTGTTATTCCCCTTGGCTTGATTATCGCCGGCGTATGGGTTTGGAAAGCAAGGAAGAAAAAATAATGAGTGATAAAAACAATCAACAAGCACCTTTGCCGGAAGAGGAAAACACCTCTCCGGCAGAGAATTACACCAGTATTTTTGATAAACCGGACCCTGACCGGTACAAAAAGGAAAAGAAACCCGCAAAAATGAAACGGCAAACCCGGAACATTTTGTCTGCGGTGGCTTTGTTACTGGCAGTTGTATTGGTAACCGAAGGTACCTGTCTTGTTCTTGTAAACAACAAAACCAAAACCACTGCTCCCTTTGGCACTGGGATCTACCGTATGATTCAAAGTTTGATGGCAGACGATACCACCCAGAATGCAACCAGCACCGCATCCCAGACCAGCACCCAGTATATTCACGATCTGTCCCAGTATATTGCGGCTCGGGATGAGCAAGGTACGTTGGCGTATGGCGAGATCGACAGCATTTCGGTGGCAACCGATGAGGAACAATTTACCTTTACCTCCACTTGGGGGACCGAAACCGAAATTGACGAACAAACCTATGAGGAGGTTGAGGTTGAGGTTCTTCAATGGCGTATCACCGATATGAAGGATACCGACATTGAGGGCGTAAACTTCAGCACCGTTCGTTGCGGCTTTGTGGCAACCGACCTGATGAAGATCCCCTATAAGGACGTGTACGCGAAAGATGGTTCGGCAACCATTCCCCAGGGGAGTAAAACCTATTACGATGAATGTGGTATTACCGCATCCAACAACCGTTCCACCATCCGTTTCCAAAACGGTAGTTGGTTAACGGTGATCGTGGGGGACGAAACCCCAACGGACGGTTGTGTGTTCCTGGGCTTTGAGTATGGGGATACCGACGGAAAGGGTATTACCAAAAACGCTGATGTTTATAAGAAGATCTATCGGGTTGAACCGGGCGCTGTTGTCTATTTCACCAAAGATGCGTTGTATTTTGTGGATAACGAGATCATGCTGCCGGTGGAACAGGACGAAACCACCTACACCGATGATGGGGATGAAATCGAAGACCCCTACTTCATTTCCGGTCAACTGACCTATTTTGACAGTTTGTCTGTATCCGGCTCTGCCTATGAAAAGGACTTTGTGTTCAAAATCGTAGATGAGGACGTGCCCGGTTACGACAGTTATTATCTTATGACCTCACCCTACACCCAAAACGTGGATCTGGATGCCATTGACGTGCTGTTAGCGCCGGTGGGGGATGGGTTGACCGCTGAATCCTGTCTGGTGATGAAGGCCACGTCTGCGGATCTGAAGCAGTACGGCCTGGATGACCCTGCTCACGTGGTGGATTACCGGGTAAAGGACGTGGCGTATCAGTTGCAGATCGGCAATTATGATGAGGAAAACGACACCTATGCCGTTATGGTGAAGGGCAATCCGTCTATCATGTCGGTGTCTGCCGCCTCTTTGGGTTTTGCCAAATACGATGCGGCTGACTATGCCAGTGACACCATTTACTCCTGCGATATCACCAAGATTCGAACCATCCGTGTACAGGATGGGGATGGCATGGATGAACTGTTCCGGTTAAGTCACGGTACGGATGCTTCCGGAAATACCACCTTGACCGTTACCACCAGGGATGGCAAAACCATTGATACCGACAGTTTCCGGAATATGTACGTAAGCTTCCTCAGTTGTACCAGTTTTGCCAAGGTAACCGACGGGAAGGATGCCGCCACACCGGAATTGACCGTAAGCATTACCTATAATGATTATTCCCAAACCGACGTGATTCGGTTCTCTCCTTATAGCGACCGCCGCTATTACATGAGTTTGAACGGAATGGGCAGTACGGTGGTTCGTTCCACCGCTTTGGATGAATTGACGTCCGCCATTCAAGGGTTGCTTCAATAAACAACGAAACCGTGGCATATCCCTGATGTTCGTAACGGAGGATTGGTGAATGGTATGTAACCGGAAGGTTTTAACGCCTTCCGGTTTTTGTTATGCAAAAAAAGACACCGTTCAAAAACGGTGCCTTTCCCATCATAATGTAACGGTAATCGTCGTACCGATTCCCACCTTGCTATCGAGTTTGATGATGCCGCCGTGGTAGGATACGGCGTGTTTGACAATAGAAAGTCCAAGACCGGTGCCGCCGGTTTCTTTGGAGTGGCTCTTGTCTACACGGTAGAAGCGTTCAAAAATACGTGCCTGATGCTCGGCGGGAATACCGATGCCGGTATCGCTGACCGAAAGAACGATGGTTCCATCCGTGTTTTTGAGGTCAATGGTCACCTTGCCGCCGTCTTTGTTATAACGGATGGCGTTATCGCAAAGGTTATAGATGATCTCATAAAGGTATCTGCGGATGCCGTTGATCACACACGGCTCACCACGTAAGGAAAGTTCCACTTGCTTCTTCTCTGCCGAAACGGTCAGCACCTCAACCACCTCATTTGCCACATCATAGAGATCAACCGACTCGGTGGCAGGTTCGCTGTCTTCATCGAGTTGAGAAAGACGGATAATATCGTTGATAAGGGAAACCAGCCGTGTGGCTTCGTTTTTGATGTTTCCCATAAATCGCTTGGTATCCTCCGGCTTTACAAGTCCGTTTTCAAGAAGCTCGGCACTGCCGATAATGGATTGAAGGGGCGTTTTCAGTTCGTGGGAAACGTTGGCGGTAAACTCTTTGCGGTTGCGCTCGGCAAATGCTGTTTCGGTCACGTCAAAGCAAAGAATGACTACACCTATCGTCTTGCCGTCTGATTCGGTGCGGTTGATCACAAACTGATACTCGCTGCCGTTTCGTTCTTCCCGGAATTCGCTGTGCTTTCCGTTCATCGCCTTTTCAATGGCACGGCTCATATCCGTGCTACGGTCAAGGGTGAGAAAATCCTGACCTACTGCCATTTCATCTGCCGAAAACAGTCGTTTTGCGGCGGCGTTGATGCTGAGTATCATTCCTTTTTTATCAAGCAGCACAAGTCCCTCGTTCATAGAAGCGGTGATCTGCTCAAATTCATCGGACCTTTGCCGCAGTTCTTTCATCTGCCGTGCAATTTGTTTATGTTGCTTGTTAAGTTTGGTAAGAATGGGAGTCAGTTCCTCGTATGCATCGTTTTCCGCAGGATTTTCAAGGTCCAGGTCATTCAGCGGTTTTACGATGCTCTTTGCCATTTTATGCGACAGCACAAGTGCCACAACAATAGAAATCAATATGATAGCACAAATAGCAGGAAGCATCCCCAGGATGAGTGCGCCAACCGTTACCTGGCTAACGGAGATACGAAGCACGTTGCCGTTCTGGAGACGGGTTGCTTCATAAAAAGTACGCTGGGTCAAGGTGGAAGAATACCTTGCACTGCTGCCGGTTCCGTTTTCAAGTGCTTCGGCAATTTCTTCACGTTCCAGGTGATTTTCCATATCTTCGGCATTTACCTGTGAATCATAGAGTACTGTGCCGTCGGCGTCTACCAAGGTAAAGCGAAAAACGGAAGAATCGAAGTGATCAAAATACTCGGTTCCGACCTTATCCACATTCGTTGCTACAATGGAAAGTTCTTCTTTCAGTTGTGTTACTTGCGATTTGTTAAAATAATCGTAAAGAAACGTACTTGCGATAAATAGACTGGCGATCAGCACCACCATGGCAACTGAAATAATGGAGCGAAAGATCTTCTTACTCATCGTTTACCCCCCATTTTGTAGCCAACACCGATCACCGTTTCAATAAGGGCACCGGCATCCCCCAACTTTTGACGAAGGGTTTTAATGTGCATATCCACCGTTCTTGATTCGCCCAGATAGTCGCTCCCCCACACTTCCCACAGGAGTTTATCACGGGAGAACACAACGCCGGGATTGCTCATAAAACATTTCAGGATTTCAAACTCTTTGAAGGTAAGTACGATTCTTTCACCGCCAACGGTTACAATGTGTTCCTTGTCGTTAAGGGTGATCTCACCCAGCACAAGGACATCTTCTTGTTGCTCCGGCTCACAGCGGCGCAGTACCGCCTTAATGCGGGATACCATTTCCATCACACCAAACGGCTTTACAAGATAATCGTCAGCGCCCGTGTCCAGTCCCTGGATCTTATCCATCTCGGTGCCTTTGGCGGTGGCCATGATCACGGGGATTTTTCGGGTTTCGGGATTCTGCCGGATTTCCTTTAGAACATCAACGCCGTCCTTGCCGGGCAGCATAATGTCAAGGACGATCAAGTCCGGCTTTTCGGTTTTCAGGGCCTCAAGCATAGCGTTACCGTCAGCAAACCCTTTGGCTTCAAAGCCGGTCTGCATCAGCGTATAAACCTCGATGTCACGGATGGTATTGTCGTCATCAACACACCAAATCATATTATTCTCCTTTGTGAACGCCGGTCAGGGAGAACACGACCCACTCCCCAATATTCACGGCGTGGTCTCCGATGCGTTCAAAATATTTTGCTATCATAAGAAGATCAAGGGCATACTCACCATCGGCGGTATTCCGGGAGATCATCTTGATCAGTGTTTGTTTTACACGGTCAAAGGCATCGTCCACCACATCGTCGTGATCGGATACCGATCTTGCCAGGTCAAGATCCTGCTTTACATAGGCATCGATACTGTCGGTCACCATTTTTATGGTGGCTTGTGCCATAATACGGATGTCGTGGCATTCCTCGCCGGTTCTTCCGTCAAGGGAGGCAATGATCTCGGCAATATCCTCCGCCTGATCGCCGATGCGTTCCATATCGGTAATCATTTTAAGGGCGGCGGAAATCACACGAAGGTCTTTTGCCACGGGCTGTTGCTGAAGCAGGAGTTTTAAGCAAATGGCTTCGATCTCCCGTTCCATTTGGTCGATTGTATGCCCTTGTTCCTTTGCTTTTCGTGCGCCTTGGACATCGCCTTCCAAAAGCGCCTTGGCAGATAGGGCGATAATGCTTTCACATTCAGCACCCATCTCGATCATTTTCTTGTTTAGCACATGAAGCTGCTCATCAAATCTACTTCTCATAATATCAACCAA
>CAYLYC010000054.1:0-8421 GCA_964387715.1 uncultured Eubacteriales bacterium
CCTATACTGGTCCGAGTGACAGGACTTGAACCTGCGGCCTCTTGACCCCCAGTCAAGCGCGCTACCAACTGCGCCACACCCGGATATCACTGACCGAAAACGGTCAGCTCATCTAATATAACATAGCCGGAACAAAAAATCAAGTACTATTTTTAAAAAATTATAAATTTTTTGAAGCAAGACGTTTTTGTATCCGAATATCTTTACCTAAAAACTTCATGGTCTTATAACAACCAAAAATTCTGGACACCAAACGTTCGCCATAACGGCTTTCCAATTCCTTGGGTGTAAGGTTCGAATTGATAATGGTTGGGCGATTCAGCAAAATCCGCTGATTGATCACGTTATACAATTCCGCACTTGCAACCTGAGAAAGATATTCAGTTCCCAGGTCATCCAGAATCAAAAGGTCACAGGTGCAATAATAATCCCGAACCGGTTCCTCCAACTGTCCAAAATGTTCTTTTTCCAATGCAGTAATCATGGATTGGGTTGAACAGTATATGACCGAAAAGCCCTTGCTGACCACCTCTTTTGCAATGGCAAAGGTAAGATGGGTCTTTCCCAGGCCTGTATTACCCAGAATATATAAACTTTCACTGTCCCGTGTGAAGTTTTGGGCATAGGAAAGGCAGGTTTCGTAAACGGACGACATGTGCTCCCGTTCTTCACCGGAATAGTAGGAGAGGGAAAAGGTGTCGAAAGAATAGGACTGGTTGGGAAGTTCCTCACACAACTGTTGCAGCATTTTGCTGTGGGCAAGGTGTTTGACACAGTGGCAAACACCGGTATCGGTGATGCCGGTATCCTGACACAGGGAACAAGCAAATTGGGGCTTGAAATCCTCCGACCGGTAGCCCAAAGATGACAACAGTTCTTCTTCCTTATGTTTCAATTCCTGATATTCTTCTTCCAATGCAGTCAGTTGATGGCCACGGTTGATTTTTTCTTGCATGATCCGTTGGGTCAAATCAACCAACTCTCGTTTCAACAACAACAAAGCCGGATTGGAAGCGTACAGTTCATCGCGGCGGTTATCGGCGGTTTCAATTGCACGATGGCGCCGGTTTTTCACTTGTTGCAAAGCGTTTTGATAGCATTCAGCTTTGTTAATCATATTGAATCTCCTGTTATATCAAATTTTCGATATCATCCATGCTGTATGACGTTTCCTTCATAGAAGAAACAGATTGCAATTTTGAACGGGTTGTTTTAGATGCCGGTGTTGTATCAATATCCTCCGGCTTTTTGTAACCGTTTGCGAACCATTGCTCTAAAACCTTGTTAATATAAGAAAAATTGATCTTCCCGGTATGGTTGACACATTGGTCATAGGCGCATTGCAACATCTTGGAGGTGAATTTCCACTCATGAAGCCAACGGTCAATATAAATTTCCTCTGATTTCGTGGGTTTCCGCTTGTCGATACCGAAGATATGGGTGATTTTACCCCAATCATTCTTGTTTTGCTCTAATTTGGTTAAATATTCTTCCGCTTTTTCCACCGAATCAATTTCGTTTTTAAACCATTGCGCAGCGGATTTTTCAATAAATTTTATGTTGCATTGATTGATGGAGGAAGCGTATTCAATCAGCATTAAAACAATCGCCGGAGACATTCCGTAAGTATCCACGATCCAAAGCAGGGTAGAACTTTCGGCAAAGGACAGGGAACGACCGAACTTGTTTTGGGCTTCACAAAACAGCCAGGAAATTTCCGGTGATTCCGAACCCCGTTTTGCAACTTCACTTCGATTGGGTTTTTGCGCCTTTTGGGAGGGTTTGATGGGGGTGATCTTACAATCACGGGTTACCATTTTAGCAACTGTATCCGATCCGGCGGATCCATCACAGGGGTAGAGAATGTCATTACACAGCCAGTATTGCAACGCATCCTGCACATCGGTGGGGGTTGCGCCCAAATCTTCGGCAACGGCTTCCACCGATTCACAATAACCGTCGTGACCGCAGATCCACAGCAAAACCTTGAGTTGCAATGCGCCTGCCAGTTTCAGATGGTTTTCCACCAACTGCCGGGGAACCATGAATCCATGACGGTAACATTCTAAATTAACGGAATATTTCACAATAATCCTCCTGCTTCATGTTATTTCTTTGATTTGTTGTAAAGGAAATCCATGACCAACCGTTTTTGCATATAGGGATCGGTTGAATTCTCACTAATGATCTTCTTGGCACGGTATAATGCAATCAGTTCTTTTTCATCAGGCGCAAGATCCGAAAAACGCGGGGGAACACCTGAATGGTCGCTATTACCATCACGCCCGACCTGGGGATAGAAACCGGATAGATCAATATCATGATCGGACAACTTCAACGCAGGTGAGAGCCGTTGCATTGCGGGAGAGGGGGGTGCAACGCCTTCAAACAAAATGTTTGCAGGAACACCCAGAATATTGGCGATCATGTGAATGCCATCCGATGTGGGAACGGATTTGCCAGCTTCATAGTAGGAGTAGGTAGAACGGTCCACGCCCAAGGCGTCAGCAATATCTTCTTGTGTAACATTTAACATCCGTCTGTATAGTTTTAACTTATCAGAAAAATCCATGGCATTCACCTCGCTTCAATTTATTATACCAATGTTTGATTTGGTTGTCAATTGTCAAAAAAGGGGGAGAATTGCCGAATTTTGTAATAAAAGAAAACCGAATCTGCCAAAAACAGCAGACTCGGTAACTGGCGCGCTGGCAGGGACTCGAACCCCGGACCCACTGCTTAGAAGGCAGTTGCTCTATCCACCTGAGCTACAAACGCAATTTCTTCCAAAATATTACCACAGGAAAAAAGTTATGTCAAGGTTATTTTTAAAAAAAGTTTTTCTGTTTTCCTGTGTTTTTCCGTAAAATAATCATAGACATATAATGGGAAAAGTGGTATAATATTTTGGAATAATGTTTTAGTGAAGGATGGAAGTTTTTTGGCCAGAAAAAGATGGTTGTTTAAACCGGTTGATAAACATTTGGCTAAGGAATTGGCATTACAATGTGATATAGATCCCATGGTTGCGCTATTGCTCGCCGGCCGTGGTTACAGTGATCCTTTTGAAATCGATGCGTTTTTGAATTTGGATGAACCGCTGTCTGATCCCTTTGAGTTGCCGGATATGGAAAAGGCAGTATCCCGTATTCGCACAGCCATGGAAAACAACGAGAAAATTGCTATTTGCGGTGACTACGATGCCGATGGCGTTACTGCTTCTGCATTGCTGTATTTGTATTTAACCCAACGGAATTGTGACGTAACCGTCCATATTCCTCACCGCTTGGATGAGGGTTACGGTTTGCATACCGCTGCTATTGATGGGTTATACCATCAGGGTGTAACCTTGATCATCACGGTGGACAACGGCATCAGCGCAGTGGAGGAAGTGGAATACGCTTCAACGTTGGGCATCGATGTGGTGGTAACCGACCATCATCAGCCCGGCGAGATCCTACCGGGTGCTGTTGCTGTGGTTGACCCCCATTTGCCAAATGGTGAAAACACCTTTTCTGACTATGCAGGCGTTGGCGTTGCTTTTTTGTTGGCTTGTGGGATCGAGGGTTGTTCCTGCGAAGAACTGCTGGATGAATACGGAGACCTGGTGGCCATAGGTACGGTTGCTGACGTTGTGCCAATGAGGGGCGAAAACCGCATTCTGGTACATGGCGGTCTTGAAGTATTAAATCGGATGGATCGCATTGGGTTGCAAGAATTGGTTTCTGCCGCTGATCTGCCAAGGGGTGATCTTTCGGTGGATCACATTGGTTACGGTATTGCTCCTCGCTTAAATGCTGCCGGCCGCATGGGGGACAGTATGCGTTCCTTTCGTTTACTAATCACCCACGACATCCATGAAGCACGGCTGTTAGCCGGCGAGGTTTGTCACGAAAATCTGCGGCGTAAAGACGTGGAGTCCGGCATTTGGGAAGCAAGTCGATTGATGCACCTGGAAAGCGGAATCCATTTTTATGACCGTGTTATTGTGGTAACCGGAGAGGGTTGGCATTTAGGGGTGCTGGGCATCGTTGCCTCCCGCCTTGTCAACCAATTTGGAAAGCCGGCCATTGTTTTATCCATCGACGGTGAAGTGGCAAGGGGTTCTGCCAGAAGTGTAGATGGCTTTGATCTGTTTCAATCCCTTTGCGCCTGTTCTGATTGTTTGATCCAATTTGGCGGTCACCCATTGGCGGCTGGTTTGACCATTGCAACCGAAAAAATCGGCAGTTTTGTTGAACAAATCAACCAATACGCAAAATCCCAGGGTCCACGACCTCTGCCATCCATAAACATTGATTGTAAACTTAGTCCCTTGGGCGCCACAGAACATACTGCCGCCGCCATACGGTCGTTATCGCCCTTCGGTGTAGAAAATCCTGTTCCAAATTTTGCCTTAATGAATATGGAACTACGGGCTATCACACCAGTAGGCGGAGGAAAAAGTATTCGCTTGACCCTTTGTCGTGACCAACATACCGTAGTATGCATGAAATTTAATACATCATTGCAGGATTTTCCTTATCGAATTGGTGATCGATTGGATTTGACGGTTGTTTTTCGGTATGGAATGTATAAGGGGAGACCGGCATTTTCCCTGGTCGTTCAAGAGGTTCGTCCTGCCGACTTTGATGATGACTCATTCTTCCGTGATATGCTGTTATACGAATCCTTTAAGGCAGGAGAGGACTTGTCAAGAGAAGATAAACAACTGCTCCTTCCTTCTCGGGAGGAAATGGCAAGTTTATTCCGTTGTTTACGAACCCTTACCTATCCGTGGGTATCGCCGGAATGGCTGGTATATTACCTGAAATCCCAGATCTCCTACGGCAAGATACTGATTGCTTTGGATGTTTTTGATGAATTTGGCTTTATCCAAAAACAGTTTGACGGGGAACGGTTGTATATTAACTTCCTCAATCCCACCGGAAAATTTGATTTATCCACATCCAACATTTTATTTCAACTTCAATCATAGCGGTGATATATATGAAAAAATTCCAATCCAAACGAGTTGACCTGCTCAACGTTGTAACTGATAATCCCAATTATGACCAGGATATCATCAGCAAGGCGTTGAACTATGCCGACGAATGTCATCAAGGGCAAAACCGGAAGTCGGGTGAGCCGTATATTGAACATCCCATTTGTGTTGCCCTGCTTCTTACTGAATTAGGGATGGATACCGAGTCGGTAACAGCCGCCCTTTTGCATGATGTGATAGAAGATACCGAAGCAACCTTTGAAACGGTGGAACGTTTGTTTGGTCATTCCGTTGCCGTTTTGGTGGAGGGTGTTACCAAACTGGGCAAGGTGCCTTATTTTTCCAGAGAAGAGCAACAGGCAGAAAATCTTCGCAAAATGTTGTTTGCCATGGCAGAAGACGTGCGGGTAGTTATTATTAAACTGTGTGACCGTCTGCACAATATGCGCACCATCGATTCCTTGCGGGAACAAAAGCGACGGGATATCTCCTTGGAAACCATTGAAGTGTATGCTCCCATTGCTCACCGCCTTGGTATTCGCGGTGTAAAAGAAGAATTGGAAGATTTAGCCATCCGGCAACTGGATGCTATTGGCTACGGCGAAATTCTTTCTGCCCTCACATTGCGCCAAAATGAACGTAAACAGTTTTTAGATGACATCAAAAGCCGTATCTCCACCTTTTTGAAAGAAGCGATCGGTAAGGACGTGTATATCGAAGGGCGGGTAAAGTCCATTCACGGTATTTACCGCAAAATGTATATACAAGGGAAAAATTTGGATGAGATCTATGATATCTATGCGGTTCGTGTGATCGTGGATACCGTCAATGAATGTTACAATGTGCTGGGGATCATTCACGATTCCTTTTTGCCCATTCCCGGACGGTTTAAGGATTATATTTCAACCCCCAAACAGAACCAATATCAGTCATTGCATACCACGGTATTTGATAAAGAGGGGATTCCCTTCGAAGTACAGATTCGCACCTGGGATATGCACCATACGGCAGAATACGGTATCGCCGCTCACTGGAAATACAAGGTAGGCGTACAAAAAAACAAGGATAATATGGACGACCAGCTCACATGGGTGCGTCAGATCCTGGATGCTCAACGGGAATCGGGTGAAGCCGAGGAACTGATGAGCAGCATCAAAAACGACCTGACGCTGGACGAAGTGTTTGTTTTAACGCCGAAAGGTGACGTTACCAATCTGCCGGCGGGTTCAACCGTAATCGACTTTGCTTATGCCATTCATACCGCTGTTGGTAACCGGATGGTGGGTGCCAAGGTTGACGGACGTATCGTTCCCATTGATTACGTTGTCAAAAACGGCGAGATCATTGAGATCTTAACCTCCAATCAGCAGGGGAAAGGCCCGGCACGTGATTGGCTGAATATTGCTAAAACCAGCGGCGCAAGAACGAAAATCCGTGCCTGGTTCAAAAAAGAGCGCCGTGAGGAAAACATTACGGAAGGCAAACTGTTGATTGAACGGGAGATCCGCACCAATCTGCTGGGATTGACCGATGAACAGCGACAGGATATATACGAACACTTTGCCAAGGTGTATCACATGAACTCGCTGGACGATTTCTTTGCCGCAATCGGTTATGGCGGTATTCTTCTGTCCCGGTTGATGCCCCGTGTTCGTGAGTATTATAACGTCAACTTAAAGTCATCCAAAAAAACGGTGAATAACAAACCGTTGCTCACGCCGGAACACAAACACAAAAAATCGGTGGATGGTGTTGAGGTAGAAGGAATTGATAACTGCCTGATTCGGTTTTCCAATTGCTGCGGTCCTTTGCCCGGTGATGAGATCATCGGTTTCGTTACCCGGGGACACGGTGTTTCCATTCATAAACGGGACTGCTCCAATGTTCCGGCGGATTTAACCGCCTGTGAGCATCCCGATCGCTGGATCCCTGCACACTGGACCTCCTCGGCTGGGCAAAAGAGCTTTAAAGCAACCCTCTACGTTACCGGTATTGACCGTCCATCCATTGTTGCGGATATTTCTCTTGCGCTGACCGGTATGCGGGTTCCTATGCACGCCATGAATGCCAAAGGAACCAAAGACGGTAACTGCCAGATCTATATTACCGTAAGTGCTGAAGGCACAGAACATTTAGAAAACATTATCAGTCGGCTGTTGAAAATCAACGACGTAATTACAGTTGACCGTACAGGAAATTAGGTGAAACCATGAAAGCCATTATACAACGTGTTACCTCTGCCAGTGTGATTGCTGACGGTGTGCCAACCGGGGAAATCAACCAGGGATTTATGATTCTCCTTGGTGTTTGCCAGGAGGACACCGATGCTCACGCAAAATTGATGGCAGAAAAAGTTGCCAATCTCCGTATTTTTTGTGACGAGAACGACAAAATGAACCGTTCACTGCTGGATGTGAATGGCGGTGCATTGGTGGTTTCCAATTTCACCTTGTGTGCTGACACCAGTCACGGCAGACGCCCCTCCTTTGTGGGCGCAAAAGAACCGGGAGAAGCCGACCGTTTGTATCATTTGTTTATGGAAACGTTAAAACAACAAGGGATATCGTCAGTTCAAACAGGCGTATTTGGCGCTGATATGCAGGTTTCTCTTGTGAACGACGGTCCGGTAACCATTATTTTGAATACCGATGATTGGAAGTTGAAAGCATGAAGATCGTAACGATTAAAGTTGGCAATATGGATAATAATTGCTATTTGCTGATCCATGAACAAGCAGGGCAGTCGATCGTGATCGACCCTGGCTTTGATTGCGATACGATCCTGTCTGCCATTGAGGAATCCAATACAAAATTGCTATACATTCTGTTGACCCATCGCCACTTTGATCACATCCTGGCGGCAAAAGAATTAAAGGAAAAGACCGGTGCAAAGATCTGTATTCATCCCAAAGATGCCTGTGGTTTGTCCTCTGCCGGATTTTCCATGGCAAATGTGATCGGCGTTACCCAGTCTGCTTTACCGCCGGATTTTACCTTTGTAGAAGGGGATAGGATCAAATTTGGTGATACTTCCATTATTGTAATGGATACACCCGGCCATACCATTGGAAGCGTTTGCTTTTTATGGGGGTCCAATTTATTTACCGGCGATACATTGTTCCGTTTGGGGCAGGGGAGAACCGATTTCCCCACCGGCAACGAGGAACAAATGAAGCGTTCCTTAAAGTTATTAGCCAATTTGCCAGGCGATTATAAAGTTCTGCCCGGTCATGGCAAGCCGTCCACACTGGATGTGGAACGCACCTGCAACCCCTTTGTGTTAGAGGCATTGAAATCATGAAATTATACTTAAATCGACCGGAATATTTTTATGAGATGGAAAATGTTTGCCGGTTATTCATACCCCATGAAAAATTTGAGAAAAATCCTGGTACCCCAAAAGACGGTGACTATGCCTGTTGTGAATTTGAATTGGAC
>CAYLYC010000055.1:0-8350 GCA_964387715.1 uncultured Eubacteriales bacterium
ATGGTCTTGATATGAATTAATTTGAAAGGAATTTATTGATTATGAAAAAAACCATTTGTAGAGTAGAATATGATACCGAAGTAGCAACCGTAATTGCTAAAACCACCTGCGGTTATTTTGGCGATGCTGACGGTTACGAAGAAACGCTGTATCAAATGCCTGACGGAAAATATTTCCTCTATGTAAACGGCGGTCCGGACTCCATTTATCCGGAAGAAAACATCAAACGCCTTTCTGCCGCAAAAGCAGAAGATTGGCTGAACGACCGCTAAACACCGTCGGTTCAACAAGGGGCTGTGGAAAACCTTTGGTTTTTTACATCCCCTTTTTTATTGCAATAAACGGAAATCTATGGTAAACTATATACAAATCTATACAACGCAAGGAGAACCCTACTATGTTGACAAGTAAACAACGGGCTTTTTTACGGGGAATGGCAAACACCATGGACGCCATTTTTCAGGTAGGCCATAACGGAATCGGAGAACAACTCATTCGCCAGGTGGATGAAACCTTGGCTGTGAGAGAACTGATCAAACTGCGGGTGTTGGAAACCAGTCCCCAAACCGCCAGAGAAGCCGCTGACCAGATTGCCGCCGCCACCGGCGCTGATGTGGTGCAGGTCATCGGATACCGGTTTGTGCTCTACCGCCCGGCAAAAGAACCCAAGATCCTGCTCCCCAAAAAGAAGTAGATCCCTTCAACGATACCCCCTGAATCTGTAAGGACTTTTGCATGATGCAGAAGTCCTTTTGTTTGTGCAGTTAACTCTTGCAAAGCCCAAACGATTATGTTATGATAAGGTGTATTCGTTTAATATGCGCTGTATCCCTGACCGGAACAGCAGCAGGGAGGATATATAAAATGAAAAAAAACAACAAACAACCAACAACCGCAACCCTGACCTACGGCGCCATTTTCACCGCCCTGGTGGTTGTGTTGCAAATGCTGGGTTCGTTTATCCGGTTCGGTCCCTTCCAGGTATCGTTGGTGCTGATTCCCATTGTGCTTGGGGCCGCTTTATGCGGTAAGGGCATGGGTGCATGGCTGGGTCTGGTGTTTGGCGCTGTGGTTTTGCTCAACGGCGATGCCGCATTGTTTTACGCCTTTAACGTGCCAGGCACCATCATCACCGTGTTGACCAAAGGGGTTGCCTGCGGCTATTTAGCCGGCGTTGTGTACCAATGGATTGCCAAGCGCAACCGTTACGTTGCCACCGTTGCCGCCGCCATTGTTTGCCCCGTTGTAAACACCGGTATTTTCACCCTGGGATGCTTCACCTTTTTCCTTGGCAGTTTGCAGGAGATCGCCGGCGTTCTGGAAGTAGCGTTTACCAACAGCATCGGCTTTGTATTCCTGGTACTGATCGGGGTCAACTTCCTGCTTGAACTGGGGATAAACATTGTGTTAAGCCCGGTTGTTGTTCGTCTGATACATATTGCAAAAACCATAAAAAAATCCTGACAGGAGATTGAAAATGGAACAAACCATTGCCGCCATTGCCACCGCCCCATCGCCGGGAGGCATTGGCATCATTCGTATTTCCGGGGCTGACGCTTTTGCGGTTGCCGACCGGGTATTTACCGGCGTGTCCGGCAAAAAAACTGAACAAGCCAACGGCTACACCGCCCTGTTCGGCCACATTATGAACGGGGAAGAAACGGTGGACGAAGCGGTTGCCCTGGTATTTCGGGCGCCCAAAAGTTACACCGGAGAGCACGTGGTGGAACTGTCCTGTCACGGCGGACCTGCCATTTTGCAGGAAACCCTGCGGCTCACCCTTGCCGCCGGCGCACGACTTGCCCAGCCCGGGGAATTTACCCGACGGGCATTTATGAACGGCAAAATGGGGCTGACCCAGGCGGAAGCGGTGATGGATCTCATCAGCGCCAAAGGCAAAGAAGCGGCACGGGCGGCCATGGCGGTAAAAGACGGGGCACTTGCCCGTCAACTGGATGCCATTGAAGAAGTGTTGACCAATACCGCCGCATGGTTGGCGGCCTGGGCTGATTTTCCGGAAGAAGAAATTCCGGAAGTGGATACCCCTTCCCTCCTTGCCCGGTTGCAACCGGCAATCGGTCAGATCAACCGGCTCATTGCCGGCTTTGACAACGGCAGAATGATTCGGGAAGGCATTGAAACGGTCATCATCGGTTGTCCCAACGTGGGAAAATCCACCTTGATGAACTACCTGTGCGGATACGAAAGTTCCATTGTCACCGCCATTCCCGGCACCACAAGAGACGTGGTTTCGGAGGATATTATGCTGGGGGACGTGCAGTTGCACCTGTCGGACACCGCCGGCATTCGGGACACCGAGGATACGGTGGAACAATTTGGGGTAGAGCGGGCAAAAAAACGGCTGGAAACCGCCAGTTTGGTGTTTGCGGTATTTGATGCTTCCCGTCCTTTAGAGGAAAAGGACAAGGAACTCCTTGCGTTGTGTGAAGGCAAAACCGCCATTGCCATTGTGAACAAGACCGATCTGCCCACCAAGGCAGATCTCCACCAGATCCGGCAATGGATCCCTCACGTGGTGCAGATTTCTGCCAAGGAACAAACCGGCAGGGACCAATTGCAACAACTGGTAAAGGAACTGCTGCAACTCAATCAAATCGACCCCACCCAAGGATTTTTAAGCAACGGACGGCAACTGGAATGTGCCAATCAGGTGGCCAGTCGATTGCAGGAATGTGTGGATGCCATCCACATGGGGCTGACCCTGGATGCGGTTTCGGTTTGTCTGGAAACGGCGCTGGATGCCTTGGCGGAACTGAGCGGCAAACGGGTGACCGACCAGGTTGCCGACCGGGTATTCCACCAATTTTGTGTAGGAAAATAACGTAACACAGAGAAAAAAGGGATGTCTTATGGATAACACTGTTCAAATTTTACTCAGCATATCGGTATGTGGACTTACCGGTCTGCTGATGTCACGTATATGCAAGTTGCTGAAACTGCCTGCGGTTACAGGATACCTGATCTCCGGGATCTTGGTGGGCTGTTTTTGCCTGGGACGAATCACCCTGCCGGGTGGTTTTCACCTGGGGTTTGCCGACCCCGGCTTTGAGGATATTCATGCGCTGGAAATTATTTGTGATGTGGCGTTGGGATTCATTGCTTTTTCCATTGGCAGTGAATTTCGCCTTTCGGAACTGAAGAAAACCGGTAAACAGGCCACCATAATCGGCATTTTCCAAGCGGTCGCCACCACCCTGCTTTGTTTAGCCATCCTTTCCGGGTTGCATTTTATTTTGTTAAACGTCACCGGCGTGGATTATTTACCCATGCCTGCGGTTTTGATCCTTTCTGCCATTGCCTCTGCCACCGCTCCGGCTGCCACCCTGATGGTGGTTCGGCAATACAAGGCCAACGGGCCGTTAACCCGGCTGTTGCTCCCCATCGTTGCCCTGGATGATGCGGTGGGACTGGTGCTGTTCGCTGTTTTGCTTGGCATATCCAAAGCAATAGACGGCGGAGAATTATCGGCGGTATCGGTGGTACTTGAGCCCATGATCGAAATTGTGGCATCCCTGCTTATCGGTGCGCTATTGGGATTTGTTCTTTCCAAACTGGAAAAACTGTTCCATTCCAACAGCAACCGGTTGAGTTTGGTCATCATGTTCGTGTTTGCAACGGTTGCCATCACCGAGTTGAAAAACATCTCCATTGGCGGAGTACATATTGGATTTTCCTCCCTGCTCACCTGTATGATGTGCGGAACCATCTTCTGCAACGTGTGCGAATGCTCTGACGAAATGATGGCAAGAGCCGACGGCTGGACCAAGCCCCTGCTGATCTTATTCTTTGTAATCAGCGGCGCCGAACTGGATCTTAGCGTATTCACCCAGCCCGTTTTCGTGCTGATTGGTGTTGTGTACATCCTTGCCCGGTGTGTGGGCAAGTACTTTGGTTCCACCACCTCTGCCAAAATGGTTCACTGCAGTCCCTCCACCGTCAAATATTTAGGGGTCACCTTATTTCCCCAGGCAGGGGTTGCCCTGGGCATGGTGAGCACCGTTACCGGCGATGCGATGGTTAGTCCCCAGGTTGCCAACGTGGTTCGGTTCGTGATTCTGTTTGCGGTTCTGGTTTATGAGATCTTTGGCCCCATCATGACCAAGTGGGCGCTCACCAAAGCCGGCGATATCACCGCAAAACCGGCAAACTTTACCCGCCGTCAAAAGAACCAGCCCCGACCGGCATAATCATATTATTACAATGCAAAAACGGAGTTTTGGTAATGTTCCAAAACTCCGTTTCTTTGTTTAATTTAGTGGAAAATACTTTCAAATTGGGAAAGAGCGGTGGCGTTGTACTGTTCAAAGTCAACGTGCATGGCAGGTATTTTGCCTTGTTCAAAGGCACGAAAGCCCTGCAAGACCCCTTCCATATTGTTGGGCACCATGGTACCGCCGTATTCTTTCATCATATCCCGAGGGCCTTCCATCTGGGTGCAGAACACCGGGACGTCCAGCGCCGCCGCTTCAAGCATCACCAGTCCTTGTGCCTCGTACATCGAGGGCAACACAAACAGATCGCACTGTTTGATAATGGGCATGGGATTTTGCAACGACCACAAACAAGCGATATGTCTGCCGCTTTCTTTGCTGTTGGCGTACTGCACGGTACGGTTGTACAGTTTGCCGTTGCCGCCGATAATGACCAGATAACTGTCCGGATTTTGGTGCCAATATTCATCAAAGGCATCGATCAGCATATTGTGCTGTTTTTCCACCGAATACCGACCTACCGAAATGATCTTGGTGCCTTTTTGTTGTAAAAAGCCCTCAATACCGCCGGGATGCCGCACGCTGGCACGGCTGTCCTCCTGGTATTCAATGGGCAGTTGCCCGTTTTCCTGAACCCGTTTATAGTCAAAAGCGTTGTTAACCACCACGATATTGTCTTCTCTGCCGCTGATGGATTTGACCGCTTTTGCCATGGCAGGGGTGACCACCGCCACCTTATCGTGACTGCGATAGGCATTGGCAAGGGTGTACCGGTGCACGTTGCCCCGTTCCTTCAATTCCTTTTCCATATCGCTGTGTACAAACACGATCTTTTTACAAGAAAATTCCTGCAACAGGCGAATGGCATAATTGTCATATCCGCTGAAGTTGACCACGCAATCCATGGTAAACCCGGTGAAATGCTTTTGGAAATCCCTTGCAAACAGACGGTTCACATACCGCATGACCAATTTGCCCCGCCAGTTATACCGATAATATCCGGCCAACGCCAACGCTTCCATGGGGGTGGTGAGCAAACTGCCGGATACGCTGTACAGTTTGAGTTGATTGGCGGTGATATCCAGCCGTTCCGGATGGTTCATAAAAGCAGACTGACGGAACACGTGGTAATAATCCCGTTTGTCCAGATCGATCAAACTCAACACGTTTTTAAACGCCGCAGTAATACCGTTTTGCAACAATGCGCCGCAATAAAGCAATACCCGTTCTTTGCCGTCCGGTTGTACCCGCTGGACCTTGCAACAATCTTTTCCCAACAAAACGTGGTCCAAGATCCGCTTGGTTGCATCAGGCCGATCGTAGGTGCAGTAGGTTTCCACAAAGTCGCTGTCATCATAATCCTTTGCCCCGTTTAGCGCATCCACCAGTTCCTTGGGTGTGGCGGCGTTGGTAAAGGGCAAGGTGTCCAGGGAGAAATAAAAGCCCCGGTCTTCCCCGTATTGTTCTTGATCGGGGGTGAACAGAACGATCTTCTTCCGGGTGTTGGCAAAATCAAAGAACACACTGGAATAGTCGGTAATCAAAGCATCACAAGCCGCCAACACTTCATACGGGTCAGCCCCTTCAGGGAACAGGCGGATGTGCTGGTAGCCGGATACATTACCCTGGGCACGAACCATAGGATGCAGTTTCAACAGCAACACCTGGTTTTCGTTCAACAGCAGGTCGATTTGTTTCAACTGTTTTCCCATCGCAGCCAGTGAGGCATCCAGATTTTCCCCCACGTTGTCCGGCTTCCAGGTGGGCATATACACAAACACTTCTTTGCCCGCAAGACCAAATTTTTCTTTGGTCTGCTCTGCCTTATCACAATGGAAAAAGGCGGTATTGCGGGGATAACCCTCGCACAAGATCTCGCCGCCATACAGATTATTCAGGTTGTAGGATTCCAGCATGGTATCCTTCATATAATCATTGGGGAACAAAAGGTAGTCGGCAAACAGCAAGTTCCGTTGGATATTGCCCATGGAATGACGTTCCGGCAGATTGTATTTGCCCATTTTTTTCAGCGGCGTACCGTGCCATGTGTTCAGGATGATCTGGCCTTTTTTCTTTACGTACGCCCGGGGCATGGAGGTGTCGGTAAAAATATACTGCACCCTTGACAAACGCCGGTAATAGCCAAGGGATCCTTGTTTAAGCAAGGTAACCCCCTTGATGCCGTAGGATGCCAAAAAGGTTTTCGCCCATTTGCGTTTTTCCGGCACAACCGCCACATACACGGTTTTGATGGGATAGTTTCCGGCGTTCAATTCTTTTAACAGATAAAAGATGTTGCCGGCAATATCCAAGCCGTTACGGGATTCCAACAGCAAGGTGGCTTTTTTTATTCGCCAATAATAAAAGAAATGGCAATAATATCCGGTGACCAGGGTTGACTTCATTTGCCGAAGCATCCGCAGTACCTTTTCCAATTTCCGTTTTACAGACCTCATCATTGAATACATCCTCCCAATGCTCTGGCGCTGCTGTTTCCATCATTATAGGTGTTGAATTTCCGGTTGAAATCCTGATACGCCTGGTCATAACTGAAGGTTTTTTCGGTGGTACGAATCATATCTACCAACTGGTCGTTGGTATACACAATGGGGCCGGGTAATTCGCTTACGTCAAAATAAAAGTCACGCATGGCGCCTTTGTACAATTCGTAGTCATACATAAAGAACATCACCGGACGGTTCAGGTTGGCATAATCAAAGAACACGCTGGAATAGTCGGTCATCAGCATGTCGCTGACGATGTACAGTTCATTGATATCGTCATACCGGGACACGTCGATCACAAAGCCGTTGTAGGCATCCATATTAAACCGGTCCACCACAAAATAGTGGGCACGGAACAAAATAACATACTCCTCACCCAGTTCCTTTTGCAACAGGTCAAAGTCAATACCAATGTCGTAATGGAAGCCCTTGCCGGTTTCAAAGGTATTATCCCGGAAGGTGGGGGCATACAGCAACACCTTTTTGTCTTCAGGGATGTTCAGTTTTTCTTTGATGCGGCGCACGTCCTCCGGGGTGTGGTTAAACAGGAAATCGTTCCGGGGATAACCGCAGGGAATGAACTTGCGTTGGATCTCCTCCGGGGTTTGACCGTAGGCAGAGCCGATCTTTTCGGTATAAAATTCCGAAGGGGACAGGAAATAGGTGATCTTCTCCCCTTGGGTCTTATATTGCTTATGAATTTCCGGCAGTTTTTGCGCCTTATTATCCGGCAGGGTCAGATCGCAACCCAACCGTTTTAAGGGTGTGCCGTGCCAGGTTTGTACAAAAACCTGATCCGCTTTGGGGGTGATGTAAGTAAGCATGGTGGAGTTGGTCACCCAATATTTGGCGGTTGCCAACACCCGCAGATAGGATTTGGTATTGTATTTAACCAATTTGGTATTGGGGTTCTTTTTCAGATCAGCGTGTTTTTTCAGATCCCGCACCGACCAAATAAAGGTATAATCGGCATACTTCGGGTCCTTTAACGCCGCTAAATACATGGCTCTGGGACTGCAGGCAACCAAACGGCCTTGAAACGATTCGAACAAAATGGTTTTTTCTTGTAAAGGCAAGGTTTTACCGAATTTGCGGTAGGTCAACTGCCGTTTTTTGAACACGATTCGTTTATACAATCCATTGAAAAATTTATTGGTTTGCAAAAAGCGTTTCAGTTTCTTTTTCAGGTTTTTCAATGCTATCACATTCTCCTTACATACAATCCGGTGAACATATTACAATTCATAATATTTTATCATATATTATATCTTTTTTCAAGTGTTTTCCCCTTTTCCTTTGTTCTTTCACACAAAAAACGACAACCCGTTTTCATAAAAACAGGTTGTCGCTTATATCGATGAGAAAAACGGCTTTATTCCCGATGCCATTTAACCCCTTGGGGGGTGTCTTCCAGCACGATGCCCATGGCTTTCAGTTCGTCCCGGATCTTATCGGCTTTGGCAAAATCCCGGTTTTTACGGGCGTCGGTGCGTTGTTGGATCAACGCTTCCACCTCATCGTCCAGGGTTTCTTTTTTCCGTTCATACAAAAGTCCCAGCACGTCTGCCAATTCATTGAACCGGTCAATGGCGATGTCACACAGTTCTTTGGAGG
>CAYLYC010000056.1:0-8334 GCA_964387715.1 uncultured Eubacteriales bacterium
CCTGTTGGCACAGGCACTCATTCGTGAAGGCATGAAAAACGTTGCCGCCGGCGCCAATCCCATGGATGTACGCAAGGGCATCCAAAAGGCAGTCAATGCTGCTGTGGAATCCTTACACGCCAACTCTCAAAAGGTTACCGGTTCCACCGACATTGCCCGGGTTGCTACCGTTTCTGCTCAAGATGAATTTGTTGGTACGCTGATTGCCGAAGCCATGGATAAAGTAACCGCTGACGGTGTTATTACCGTGGAAGAATCCAAAACCGCTGAAACCTACAGCGAAGTGGTAGAAGGTATGCAATTTGACCGGGGTTACATCTCCCCTTACATGGCTACCGACTCGGATAAAATGGAAGCCATTCTGGACGACCCCTATATTTTGATCACCGATAAGAAGATCTCTAACATTCAGGAGATCCTGCCCCTGCTGGAACAAATCGTACAAGCCGGCAAAAAGCTGGTGCTCATTGCCGAGGATGTGGAAGGGGAAGCATTGGCTACCATTTTGGTCAATAAACTGCGGGGTACATTCACCTGCGTTTGCATCAAAGCCCCTGGTTTTGGCGATCGGAGAAAAGAAATGCTGCAAGACATTGCCATTCTTACCGGCGGCGAAGTCATTACCGAAGAATTGGGTCTGGATCTGAAAGAAGCCAGTATCATGCAACTGGGCCGTGCCCGTCAGGTAAAGGTTTCCAAAGAAAACACCATTATTGTTGACGGTGCAGGCAATTCCACCGCCATTCAAGACCGTATCGGTCAAATCAAAAACCAAATCGAAGCAACCACCTCCGACTTTGACCGGGAAAAACTGCAAGAACGGTTGGCAAAACTGTCCGGCGGTGTGGCGGTCATCAAGGTAGGTGCCGCTACTGAAGTGGAAATGAAAGAAAAGAAACTGCGCATTGAGGATGCTCTTGCCGCAACCAAGGCCGCTGTGGAAGAAGGCATCGTTGCCGGCGGCGGTACTGCCCTCATTGACACCGTTCCCGCGGTGGAAGCCCTGGTTGCCACTTTGGACGGTGACGAAAAAACCGGTGCAAGTATCGTACGCCGGGTATTGGAAGAACCCCTTCGCCAAATCGCCGCCAACGCCGGTTTGGAAGGCAGTGTGATCGTTAACGAGGTTCGCGCCCATGAAGGAATCAACTACGGCTTTGATGCCCAAAAAGAATGCTACGGCAACATGATGGAAGCCGGCATTGTTGACCCCACCAAGGTTACCCGTTCTGCCCTGCAAAATGCAGCATCGGTAGCCGCCATGGTGCTGACCACCGAATCCCTGATTGCCGAGCGCAAAGAGGATGCCGAAGCCGCCGCTGCCGCTGCAGCCGCTGCCGCAGGTGCAGGCGGAATGTATTGATCTTCCAATAATACCATACGCAAAGCCGTAAGACCCGAACGTCTTACGGCTTTTCCTTTTGCCCACGGCTGTTTGAATGATTGGGATGTTTTACAATATTTTTCATCAAAAAAAGGATACTATCAGGATATTTTGTCCTGCACTCCTATGTTAGAATTAAGACAAATCCGGTAATATAGGAGGTTATTCATCGTGAAAAACACTTGCAAACGCTTATTGGCCCTGCTGTTGGCCGCTACCGTTGTTTTCAGCGGTATGATCATGATTTCTGCCGACGATACCACTGAGGCGCAAACAGTGGTGGATGCCATCAACAATTTATCCAAAAACATTGTTACCTTCCACAACTGTGATGCCACCGGTAACGTTGTCAACATCAACAGCGGCAACAACACCATGGCTCTGGCTGAAAACCAAGGCGTTGACGGCGGTAACGCCATTAAATTCCAAAAGAATTCGGCTGACGTCAAAGAACACACCCCTGCCTTCCGCAACGCTGACGGTGTAGACACCACCAACGCCACAGCCATTGAATTTGATATTTATTTGAGCAGCGGCATCACCTTTGCCGATGGGGGTTGGGCAAACTTCTGTGTACAAAGCGGCTATGCCAACGAAAGCGACAGCAACCGTTACATTAAGATCGGTATTGCTGACACCATTAAAACCTGGACCGCCGGTCAATGGAACCACGTGTCCATCGATATTTCCAAGGAAGCCGCAAAGGCAAACATCGCAAAACAAATTGCCATTCGTTTTTACAAAATTTTTGCCGGTTCCGCCAGTGATTATTTTATGATCGACAACATTGTCGTTTCCGGCAGCAAAACGGTAACCTATGCCGACAAAGAAGCCATTGAGGCAGTTGCCGCTTCTTACAATGCATTGACCGACGCTCAAAAAGCATTGGTAACCAACGCCGCAACATTAGAAGGATACCAAGCCATGGTCCAGCAGGTTGAATCCAACGCAAAAACCGTATCCGATGCCATTGCCGCATTGCCTGCAACATCTGACATCACCCTGAATCATGAAACCGATATCGTAGCGGCTCGGGATGCTTACACCGCATTGACCGACGAAGAAAAAACGCTGGTTAACAACCTGAACGTTCTGATTGCGGCCGAAGAAAAGATCCAACAGCTTTCCACTCCCGAAATGAAAGCAAAAGTGGTTGTTGATGCCATCGCCGCTCTTCCTGCTGTGAACGATATCACCCTGGGGGATGAAGCAACCCTGCAACAAGTCCGGGATGCATACGATGCTCTGACACAAGAAGCAAAAGACCTGGTTACCAATCTGGCAGTTTTAGAAGCCGCCGAAACCAAACTTGCTACCCTTAAAGCAGATACTTCTGCCGCCCGGGAAATGGAAGCTAAAATTGCAGAGTTAACAAAAACAACAACGGTTTATAACAACTGTGATGCAACCACCGATGCCGGCGGCATGGATATTGCGGCAAACATAAACAGCGGCGGTGTCAGCCGCACCCTGTGTACCGATAACCAAACCGAAGGCACCGGCAGTATTAAAACCCAAAAACTTGCCAGTCGCTCCGACGACCCTGAACATTGTATTGGTTTCCGTGGTGATATCATTGATGCTTCACAATACACCACCTTTGAATTTGACCTGTACGTCTCTGCCGGGATGACCATTGATATCTCCGGCGGCTACGATTATCTGCTGCTCCATTCTGCACGGGTCAACGTTGCGGATCAATCCCAGTTGGCAAAAATCGATATTAAATCTCTTATTGGAGCATGTACCGCAGGTCAATGGAATCATATCGTTGTTACACTGCCTGCCTTGACGCAAGGTTCTGAAGTGCTTCAAGCAACCATTCGTTTTGGCAAAACAATGTTTGGCGATAATAACCAATATCTGTTGTTCGACAACCTCTGCTTTGTGGCTAACAAAGAGATAACCTACAATGACAAGGCGGCTGTAGAAACCCTCAAAGCCCAATACGACGCTTTGAGCGACAACGCAAAAGCCATGGTATCCAACGTTTCTCTTCTCAACACCTGTTTGGAAACCTTGAACGCCATTCAAGAAAAAGTGGACGCCTTCAATCAAGGGGTTGACGCTCTCCCCGCTCCCTCTGACGTTACCTACAACGATATTGAACCTGTGATCCAACTGAAAGCCATCTACGATTCTTTGGACAGCACAGCGCAAGAATCCTGCAACTATGACGCCTTCGCGTTAGTGGAAACGGTTGCCAACGGCCTGTTGAATGCCTTGATTGAAGATTTCAACGCCGCATGGAACGCCGTTCCCGGTTTGAGTGCATTTGGTTTGGAACACGCCGCAACCCTGCAAGAAGCCATGAGCATTTATGATAAATTGCCCAAAACCACGCAAGACGAATTGGCTTTGGCAGATAACTTTATGGTATATTCCGCCAGATTGGAATCCTTGCAACGAGTACAGGATGTGATGGATGCCATCGACAATTTGCCCGGCACCGACGCCATCGCCCCATCCGATGCTACGGTCATTAACGACGCCAAAGCCGCTTACGATGCTTTGTCTGCTGACGAACAATCCGCCGTTACCAATTCGGACGTGTTGTTTAACGCTTTGGATGTACTGGATGCCATCCTGAATCGGTTGATGGGTGATGTGAACGGCGACAATAAAGTTGACGCCGGTGACGCTTTGGATGTTCTCAAACACGCTGTTGACAAACTGGATCTGACCAACGTACAAAAACAAGTTGCCGACGTAAACAAAGACGGTAAGATCGATGCCGGTGACGCTTTGGAAATTTTGAAAAAAGCAGTAGGCAAACCCGCTTGCTTCTAAACAATTCATTTTCTTCCTCTGGTTTTGTGGTCAAGCAAACACAAAACCGCCGCATAACTTTGTTATGCACCGCTGCGAGACAGTCATTGTTTTATGGCAATGACTGTCTTTTTTTGCAGAGTGACAGGGGCAAAAATCTATTGACACCGCCAACGGGGTCTGGTATAATAATAAAGGTTGATTTTTCAACATCTTCTATCGAAAGGAACGCTCACCATGGAACAACGATTTGAACGCTTTTCCTATTTATTATTCGAAATCGCCAGATACTGGCATAAATTAACAACGGGAGAAATGGAACATTACGGATTAAAAGGAACCCACTCGGTTTATCTTTCCGCTATGGCACGGCATCCCGAAGGCATCACCGCACCCCAATTGTGTGAACTGTGCGGTAAGGATAAATCGGACGTTTCCCGCATGATGGCCATTATGGAACAAAAGGGATTGGTCACCAAACAAGGGGGGCATCAAAACCGATACGGCGGTTCCTTTGTTTTGACCGAACTGGGACAGCAAGCCGCCTCTTTTGTGGAGCGCCGAGCCACCCTGGCGGTGGAACTGGCGGGTAAAGACCTGGATGAAGAAAGCCGAAATATTTTATATCAATCCCTGGAATCCATTACCGCCAACCTGAAAACATTATCCAAAGAAGGATTACCCCAGGCGTAAACCATTGTTTTTCCCACTCCCCTTTTGAGGGGCAAAATTCACCCGATCCCCTCATGGTTGGGTGAACATTTATGAAACAACCATCGTAAAAAGGACCGTAAAAACTTACGGTCCTCTTTGTTTTTATCCGGCATCAGTGGGGGTTACAGGTGTTTCTTTCAAAATTTGGTAAGGAAGGGTTTTTCTTGGCTTTTGCGGAACATACTATTGTTGTTATTTATTACAACAAGGAGTGTTTGCATGAAAATCGCCTTTTTTGACACCAAGCCCTACGACCGGGAATCCTTTGAAGCGTTTGGTCAAATACCAGAGGTCACCTTCAAGTTTTTTGAAACCAAACTGAACGAAGATACCGTAGGTCTTGCCCGTGGCTTTGACGGTGTTTGTATTTTTGTAAACGATACCGTGAACCGGCCGGTCATCGACCGGTTATACGAAATGGGGGTTCAAATCGTGGCGTTGCGCTGTGCCGGCTTCAACAACGTGGATATGAAATATTGCTTTGGCAAACTTCATGTTTTGCGTGTACCGGCCTATTCCCCTTATGCCGTGGCAGAACACACCATGGCCATGTTGCTTACCTCGATTCGCCGTATTCACAAAGCATACATCCGCACAAAGGATTTTAACTTTAGTATTTCCGGTCTCACCGGCTTTGACCTGCACGGAAAAACCGTGGGGGTGGTTGGCACCGGAAAGATCGGCCGCTCCTTTATTGCCATTTGCCACGGTTTTGGCATGAATATACTGGCGTATGATAAACACCCGACACAGGAATTGACCCAACAATTCGGGGTGCAATACGTTCCCCTTTCCCAGTTGTTTGCCCAAAGTGATATTATTTCTCTCCATTGCCCCCTGACCGATGAGACCCGACATATCATCAACCAAGATACCCTGAATCAATGCAAACAAGGAGTGGTGCTGCTAAACACCTCCCGGGGGGCTTTGGTGGACACCGAAGCATTGCTGTCTGCCATTAAATCCCGGCAGGTTGGCGCGGCTTGTCTGGACGTTTACGAGGAAGAGTCCGACCTGTTTTTTGAGGATAATTCGGGACATATCATTGAAGATGATACCCTGGCCCGACTCATATCCATGCCCAATGTGATCGTTACCTCTCACCAGGCGTTTTTGACAAAAGAAGCATTGGCAGCCATTGCTCAAACCACGGTAAAAAACCTTGTGGATATGTTGACCGGACAGCAATGTGAAAACGAATTGTGCTACCGTGGGGGAAAAATCAGCGATTGCCGGGAGGGAAAATGTTTTTAATCTCGCTTTTCTATTGATTTTTTAACCCGGCGGCGATATAATAGAATGAAACATGATAATCGAGGTGCGGCTTATGACAATTACCAAAGATATTCACTACATCGGTGTGAACGACCACAAAATCGACCTGTTTGAGGGGCAATATGACGTTCCCAACGGGATGGCATACAACTCTTATATCATTATGGATGAAAAAATCGCCGTTATGGATACGGTGGATGCCAATTTTACCCATGAATGGTTAGACAATATGCAACGGGTGTTAGCCGGACGCAAACCGGACTATTTGATCGTACAACACATGGAACCGGACCATTCTGCCAATATCGTAAACTTCATCAACGCCTATCCGGAGGCGAAAATCGTTTCATCAGCCAAAGCGTTTGGCATGATGAAAAACTTCTTTGGCACAGATTTTGCCAACCATCAAGTGGTTGTGGGCGAAGGGGATACCCTGAGTTTGGGTCAACACCAACTCACCTTCGTGACCGCCCCCATGGTTCATTGGCCGGAAGTAATCGTGACCTATGACAGCACCGATAAGGTTCTGTTTTCTGCAGACGGTTTTGGTAAGTTCGGCGCATTGGACGTGGAGGAAGATTGGGCGTGTGAAGCCCGTCGGTATTACATCGGCATTGTTGGCAAATACGGCGCTCAAGTCCAAAATCTGCTCAAAAAAGCCGCTGGGTTGGATATTGCAATCATTTGCCCCTTGCACGGTCCTGTTTTAACCGAAAACCTGGGATATTACCTTGACTTGTACAACACCTGGTCCTCTTACCAACCGGAAGAAGAAGGCATCGTGATCTGCTACACTTCGGTATACGGCAACACCAAAAAAGCGGTATTGCAGTTGGCAGAAAAACTCAAAGCCAACGGCTGTCCCAAGGTAGCGGTCAACGACCTTGCCCGGTGCGACATGGCAGAAGCGGTGGAGGATGCCTTCCGTTACAACAAACTGGTTTTAGCCACCACCACCTACAATGCTGACGTATTCCCCTATATGCGGGAATTTATCCATCATCTTACCGAACGGAATTACCAAAACCGTACCGTAGCAATGATTGAAAACGGCAGTTGGGCGCCCCTTGCCGCCAAGGTGATGAAAGGCATGTTGGAACATTGCAAAAACCTCACCTTTGCCGATACCACGGTGACCATCCGTTCCGCCCTGCAGGAAGATAGCGGGAAACAATTGAATGATCTGGCAGAGGAACTGTGCAAGGAATACCTTGCCAGTCAGGATGCCACCGCCAACAAAAACGACCTGTCTGCCCTGTTCCATATTGGATACGGCTTATACGTTGTCACTTCCAACGACGGAAACAAGGACAACGGCCTGATCGTTAACACCGTTTCCCAAGTCACCAACGCCCCCAATCGCATTGCGGTGACCATCAGCAAAGACAGTTATTCCCACCACGTAATCAAGCAAACCGGCAAAATGAACATCAACTGCCTGACGGTGGACGCTCCCTTTAAGGTGTTTGAGACCTTTGGGTTCCAAAGCGGAAGAAACGTGGATAAATTCAAGGATTGTCAACCGTTGCATTCAGATAACGGGTTGGTGTTCCTGCCCCGCTATATCAACGCATTTATGTCCTTGGTTGTGGAACAGTATGTGGATTTAGACACCCACGGAATGTTTATCTGTTCCATCACCGAAGCCAGAGTTTTGTCCGACCGGGAGACCATGACCTACACCTATTATCTGGATCATGTAAAACCTAAGCCGGAAACCCAAGGGGTTAAGGGATACGTGTGCAAGATCTGCGGATACGTTTATGAAGGAGAACCCCTGCCGGATGATTTTATTTGTCCCTTATGCAAACACGGCGCTGCCGATTTTGAAAAAATACAGTAAACGGAGGAATTCACAATGAAACAATATGTATGCGACGTATGCGGTTGGGTGTATGACGAAGCCGCCGGTGATCCGGATAACGGCATTGCTCCCGGCACCAAATTTGAGGATCTGCCGGAAGATTTTGTCTGTCCCCTGTGCGGCGTAGGCAAAGATGATTTCAGCCAAGAATAACCCTGTCTCCCGCATTATTCCCCTATGAGTAATGCGGGACTTTTTTTACAAGGAGTACGTTATGGAATTGGTATTACTTACTGCCCTTGGTGTGGGCGGCGCCACGATTTTGGGCTCGATCATTGGATTTATATTCAAAACAATGTCTCACCGTTTTTCTGATATTGTTTTGTCC
>CAYLYC010000057.1:0-7950 GCA_964387715.1 uncultured Eubacteriales bacterium
ATGATATCCTTTATGGATACACCGAAGGCATATACAATATTTACTGGTACCAAGAAGGCAATAAAAAACCCCTCACTGTCTTGTTTGCACAATTGTGCAGAACACAGACAAAACTGAGGGATATGTCTTCCAAAATATAAAAAATGTCACCATTGACCACGGTCTGCCCAGTATCAAACCTGGTATGCCCGAGCCGGTCAATGATGACAAACATACAGTAGCACAACTTTATCGTTTTGTCAAGGGGGGTAAATCGTAATGACGGAGGAATTAATTACTCCGCATACGAAAAAGCCAAATATGGATTTGCCTATACCATCATGTTTTTACGAAGTGTCTCCGTTCAACCGGTGGTTTTGATTTATACCATACCGCCATTGACAGCCAACACCTGGCCGGTAATAAACGGGGCTTCTTCACTACACAAAAAGGCAACTGCCTGAGCCACGTCCTCTGGCGTACCAATACGCATCAAAGGAATTTCCTCTTGTAAGGCGGCCATATCCCGGGCAGACAAATGACCGTTCATATCGGTATCGATCACGCCGGGGGAAACGCAGTTGACCCGGATGCCGCTGGGGCCCAATTCCTTGGCCAATGCTTTGGTCAAGCTGATGATCGCTCCTTTGGAAGCGGAATAGGCCACCTCACAGGAAGCGCCTACTTCTCCCCACATTGAAGAAAGGGTGACGATTCTTCCCCGATGGGCAGACACCATGATCTCTGCCGCCTTTTGGCAACACAAAAAGGTTCCTCCCACGTTAACGTCCATCAACCGACCGAACTCCTGATAGGAGGTTTGGGTAATCAACTGTTGAGGCAACGCCACACCGGCATTACACACCAGGGCATCCAACCCGCCCCATTGTTCTTTTACCTTGGCAAACAGGGCTTCCACTTGTTCCGGTTGGGAAACGTCCGCCTGAACGGGAATGACACCGGGGAGCTGTTTTGCCAACAGTTCGGCTTGTTCCCTACTGCTCTGATAACAAAAAGCCACTTGATGGCCCTGGGCGTACAGCCGTTCCACCACGGCTCTGCCAATGCCCCGTGTACCGCCGGTTACTAAAATTCGACTCATAGCGATTCCCCTTTATAGTACGCCGATACCCGCTCCATAAACACCCGGACGTTTTCCACCTTGGCGTTGGGCGGAATGTCGCACCCGGATGACGGAATAAAGTTGGGCATCGTACCAAACTGTTTCATCAATTCATCGGTGGCTTCTGCCATTTCCCGGGCGGTTGCCGATTTGAAGCAAACCACAGGGGAAAGATTGCCGGCCAAAAAGGCGTCTGCCGGAATGGCATCTTTCACATCCTTTAAGTCAATGGCATCACCGAAGTGATAAATATCCGCACCAATGGTCACGATATCTTCGATTTGACGGGGTACGTAAGGTCCGCAGTTATGATAGCAGAACATAAAGGACTCATCTCTGACCCCATCTGCGATCCGCTTGACATACGGGACGGAAAATTCTTCGTTCAACACCGGGGACAGCAAACCGGCGGCAGGTTCTGCCATAATAATGCCGTCAGCCCCTGCATTCTTTAACGCTTGTACATACCGGATCAAAAATTCGGTGGCTTTTTCCAGCAACGCTTCTAACATTTCCGGTTCTTCCAAACAGGCGATCATCACGTTGGACATATCAAGCAGACGGCCTGCCAAGGAGAAAGGTCCGATACAACCGGCAAAAACCGGTCGGTCGGTAATCGATTGTTTGGCCAACGAGATGGCTTCCAGATACACACCGGTTCTGCCTGCACCCACCGACGGAACGGGCAGTTCCCCGGCGGCTTCCGGACGGTCGATATCCAACAACGCATCCGGCACAGTGGGAACCTCATGATCGCAAAAATGCACCGTGGCACCAAATGCCTCGGCTTCCACCGACAGATCCATAGGCCCCACGGCAACGGCTGTATCAAATGCTTTGGCAACAGCAATCATACAATCTGCTTGCTTGCGGGCATCGGTCACCACGTCCAGCACCGAACAGCCCGTTAATTGACAACCGGGAAAACTCAACACCGGCATGGGTTTTTTTACTGCACTGTTATAATACTCTTGTTTCCATCGCTGCATATTCATAGGTCATCGCTCCATTTTGCATTGAATTTCCGAAGGGGTAAAACCGAAATAACTCTTAAAACACTTGGAAAAATAGTGAGCGGAATCATACCCCAGCCGACCTGCAATATCTGCCACCGACGTATTGGCGTTTTGCAACAGCCACAACGCTTTCTGCATTTTATACTGCAAGGTGTATTCCTTAATGGTCATGCCGTTCACCTGGGCAAACACGTTGCCGATATAATGGGGAGAATGGTACAAACTGGCGGCAATTTCGCTGACCCGGATGGGCTTTTGATAATTCCGTTTAATATACTGTTTCACTTTATTGGACAGTATTTCTTTTGGGTCTTGCTCCACGTGACCATACTCCAAACTACACAAGGCAGGAATGAGAAACGCCAGAAATTGAGGGGCAAATTCCGTAAGGGATACCCCTTGGCTGAACGCTTTTTCAACCATATCCTCACAATGAACCGCAAACACCGATAAATCCGCCGTTTGCTCCTTATGAAACACCTTCATTGCGTGTTCCGAGGCATGGATCAGGTTGGTTTTGAAGCCCAAATATAAAAAAGAGGCGGGCTGAACGGAAATGATACGGTGAGGCATCCCTTCCGGCACTAAAATCATTTCACCGGTTTGCAGGGTGATACTCTCATCTTCTGCCCACAGTTTCACCGGCCCTTTCAGCACGTATACCAATTCCAAAAACGAATGGTCGTGGACAAAACCGTCCCAGGAATGGTCGGTAAGCATATGACCGATCAACTCCAGCCGAAGCAAGGCATCCACATCTGCCTGCAAACGATTCATGCACACCCCTCCCTTTTGTTTCAAATCATCTACATTGTACCCGATACCACAGTAAAAATCAAGACAAACATCCCCTGTTTACCCAAAATAAACAGGGGATGTTCCTATTCTACCGACAAAACGGTATACCCTTGGTCTTCCACCGCTTTTTTCAGCAGATCGTCGTCCATGGGCGATTGGGTAATCACCACGGCGGTATCGGTCAAATGGTCTACCTTTGCTTCCATCACGCCGGGCAACGCCTCCAACGTTTGTTTTACTCTTGCTTCGCAATGAGGGCACATCATTCCTTGAATCTTCATGGTTTTTTCCATGGTCTTTCTCTCCTTTTTACGGTGAATTTTTTTGTATTTCGGACGAAATCCGTTTAATCGCAATGCGTTACTAACCACACAAAAACTGGATAAACTCATGGCGGCGGCGCCAAACATGGGATTCAAATGCCAACCAAACAAGGGAACAAACACCCCTGCCGCCAGGGGAATACCAATGACGTTGTAAACAAACGCCCAGAACAGGTTTTGCTTGATATTGGTCATGATCGCTCTGCCAAGGGAAATGCCCACTGCCACATCGGTCAACCGATTGGACACCAGTACCACATCGGCCGCATCCATGGCAATATGCGTCCCGCCGCCAATGGCGATACCCACATGGGCTCTGGTAAGCGCCGGGGCGTCGTTGATGCCGTCTCCCACCATGGCGGTAACGCCTTCCTGCTCCAGCAGGGCAACTGCCTGTTCTTTTTCCCAGGGCTTCACATTGGCAATCACCCGGTCGATTCCCACCTGATCCGCAATATGCCGGGCGGTCTGCTCTTTATCTCCGGTGAGCATCACGGTGGTAATGCCCATGGCCTTGAGATCAGTCACCGCCTGCCGGCTGTCTTCTTTCACCACGTCGGCTACGGCGATCATGCCGTAGAAGGTTTGACCCAGACCGAAATACAATACCGTATTGCCCTTGGTTGCCAATTGCTCGGCCCGTTGTTTATCTCCGGCGGGAATCATCAAATGCTTTTCTACAAACTCCTGATTGCCCCCTACAGCCAACTGACCTTCCACCGTTCCTTGCACACCGGAACCGGAAACAGCAGAAAACCCGTCCGGTGCCACCGGTAAAACCCCTTCCTGCTGCCCCCGTTCCACCACGGCCCGGGCCAGGGGATGTTCACTGCCCTGTTCCAAAGAACAAGCCAACGTAAGCAACCGGGATTCATCCATCCCCTCTGCCGGGTATAAACCGGTAACGTAGGGCTGACCTTTTGTAATGGTGCCGGTCTTATCCAGCGCCACCACCTGCACCTTGCCCATTTGTTCCATCGCAGCGGCGGTTTTGAATAAAAGACCACGCTTGGCACCCACACCGCTACCTACCATAATGGCAACCGGCGTAGCCAATCCCAAAGCGCAAGGGCAACTAATTACCATCACGCCGATGGCATGACCCAATGCGGTTCCCGTGTCTGCGCCCAGTATCAGCCATACCGCCAGCGTGATAAGGGATATGCCCAAAACCACCGGCACAAACACACCAGACACCTTGTCGGCGATTTTGGCGATCGGTGCTTTGGTGGCGGCGGCATCGGTCACCATTTGAATGATCTGTGAAAGCAGGGTATCCTCTCCCACCTTGGTGGCAGAACACCGCAAAAAGCCCTGTTGATTCACGGTAGCGGCTGACACCTCATCCCCCACCGTTTTATCCACCGGAATACTCTCTCCCGTAAGGGCGGATTCATTCACGCTGCTGCTGCCTTCCAGCACCACACCGTCGGCGGGAAAACTTTCCCCCGGCCGAACCAAAAACACGTCGCCGATCCGCAAGGCGTCTATGGAAATCTCTTCCTCTCCGTTTCCCCGATCCACCCGAGCGATCTGAGGAACCAGTTGTTTCAATCCCTGTATGGCGTCGGTGGTTTTGCCTTTGGCTTTTGCCTCCAGCAGTTTGCCCACCGTAATCAGGGTGAGGATCATCCCTGCGGACTCAAAATACAGGCCGTGTAAATCTGCCTGGGCGGTTTGAGGATGGGCGGTCATTGAAAAAAGCACCGCCACACTATACCCAAAAGAAGCCAACGACCCCATCGATACCAAGGTATCCATATTCGGCGCCAGATGAACCAGCCCCTTAAAGCCGTTGATAAAAAACCGTTGATTGATCACCATGATCAATCCGGAAAGCAACATTTGCATCAACCCCTGTGCCAAGGGGTTGTTGGCGAGGACGGGGGGTAAGGGCAATCCGATCATGTGTCCCATAGACAGCCACATCAATGGACAAAGCAACACCACGGATGAGATCAGCCGACCGGCAATGGGATTTGGTTGATCCCCCTCCTTTTTTTGGGGCGCATTCTCTGCCTGTGCCACGCCGTACCCGGCCTTTTCCACCGCCTCAATGACCCTTTCCCGATCCACATTTCCTTCAACTTCCATGGTTCCGGTCAGCAAATTCACACTGCAACCGGTCACCTCCGGCAAACCGGAAACCGCCTTTTCTACCCGGGCAGAACACGCCGCACAGGTCATACCGGTCACTTGATACCGTTCCATATAATCCCTCCTATTTCATCAATTTCTGCAATAAACAAACCAATTCGGTAACCGCATCCTCGTTACCCTGTTGGATATCCTCCACCACACAACTGCGCACGTGGCTCTCTAACAGCACTTTATTAAAACCGTTCAGCGCCGCCGTAACCGCTGTGACCTGCATGAGAACGTCCGGGCAGTACGCCCCTTTTTCAATCATACCTTTAATGCCCCGAACCTGACCCTCAATACGGTTCAGCCGGGTGATCAGTTCCTTCTGTTCCTTTTCGGTTCGTTCCTTATGTTCATGACAAAAAGCGCACATTGTTTCCATGTTTTTCACCTCATGTTTATTATATACCCCCCGGGGGTATATGTCAAGAGGAAAATTTTCCTGAATTTTCTTGAACTTCCCTACCAAAATCTCTTGAATATACAAGGGAAATGGTGTATAATGAAACAGATTACGAATGAAAGAAGGTTCTCCCTTTTGGCAATGGCATATTTAGACAACAGCGCCACCACTCCGGTGTGTGAAGCGGCGGCAAAAAAAGCCATGGAACTGATGCAAAAAACCTTTGGCAATCCTGCATCGGTCCACTCCTTGGGCATGGCAGCCGAGCAAGAGGTGGAGAACGCCCGTGGGATCCTTGCCCGTGCGCTGGGTGCACAACCGGAAGAGGTGTATTTTACTTCCGGCGGAACGGAAGGAAACAACCTTGCCATTTTAGGGGCTGTTGCCGCAAACCGGCGAAAAGGCAATCGGGTGATCACCACGGTGATAGAACACCCTTCCGTATTAAAATGCTTTGACCGTTTGGAAGAAGACGGCTTTGACGTGGTTCGTTTGCCTGTGGATAAAAACGGCAGGGTGCGTATGGAGGATCTTCAAGAGGCAGTAGATGAAAAAACTGTGCTTATTTCCATGATGCTGGTCAATAATGAGACCGGTGCCATTCAACCGGTGGATCAGATCGCCGGAATCGTGAAAAGCAAGAAAGCGCCGGCGTTGATTCACACCGATTGCGTTCAGGCGTTTGGCAAACTTCCCTTTAGCGTAAAGGGATTGCAGGTGGATCTGCTCACCGTCAGCGGTCATAAAATTCACGCCCCTAAAGGTGTGGGCGCACTATATATCAAAAAAGGAACGCGAATCCTCCCTCAAACCTATGGCGGCGGACAGGAAAAAGGGTTGCGGTCCGGCACGGTAGCCGTTTCCCAGATCGGCAGTTTTGCCGCAGCGGTAGAACTGCTTCCCTTAGGAGAACGGGGGGTTGAACACGCCGATCAATTGCGGCGTCAGTTACTGGACGGACTCGCCAATTTTTCCGACGTTTGTGTAAACAGCCCCCTGGAGGGTTCTCCCTTTATTGTCAACCTTTCTGTTCCCGGCATCCCCTCAGAGGTGATGATTCGGGCATTGGAAATGGATCAGGTGTATGTTTCCGGCGGCAGTGCTTGTGCCAAAGGGGGCAGAAGCCACGTGTTGATGGCGCAAGGCCTTTCCACCAAAGAGATCGACAGCGCTTTACGCATTAGTTTTTCCCATCACACCACAACCCAAGACGTTGAACAATTGCTTCTCAGTTTCGGCAAGGCGTACGGTACGCTTCACCGAAAACGGTAGAACACCAAAACCAAACTGCACAACCGAAAGGAACACATAAAACATGAAGGAAATCTTGTTAATCAAAAACGGTGAAATTGCATTAAAAGGGCAAAATCGGCACACCTTTGAGGATGCGCTGATGAAAAATCTTCGCCGCCGGTTAAAACCCTTGGGCGCCGTGGATATTAAAAAAGCCCAATCCACCATGGTCATCACCCCGCTGGACGAGGCCTTTGATTTTGAAGAAGCGGTTACACGGGTGAGCCAGGTGTTTGGCGTGGTGGCGTTTTCCAGAGCTTGTGTTGCACAAAAAGACGTGACGGATATCAAAGAAAAAACCGTCACCTATCTGGCAGACCAGTTGAATGCCGCAAAAACCTTTAAGGTAGAGTGCAAACGGTCGGATAAACAATTCCCCCTGAAATCCCCGGAATTGGCACGGGAACTGGGTGGCTATATTTTAAGCAAATTCCACCATCTGAAGGTGGACGTTCACAACCCGGATGTGATCGTCATGGCAGAGGTTCGGGATCAACACGCCTACATTCACGGCAATCAGATCCCGGGTGCCGGCGGAATGCCGGTGGGAACCGGCGGTAAAGCGGCGGTGCTCATTTCCGGCGGTATCGACTCTCCGGTTGCCTCCTACATGATGGCCCGGCGTGGCATTGGGCTGACCGCCATCCACTTTGTCAGCCCCCCTTATACCGGTCCAAGAGCCGAACAAAAGGTACGGGACTTACTGACCATCGTTTCCCGGTTTGCCGGTCGGATCCCTTTCTTTATCGTTCCTTTTACCGAAACCCAACTGGCAATCAGCGAACATTGTCCAGAGGAACTGTTTACCGTTATCATGCGCCGATTCATGATGCGTTGCGCCCAGATCATTGCCCAAAAAGAGGGTTGCAAAGC
>CAYLYC010000058.1:0-7900 GCA_964387715.1 uncultured Eubacteriales bacterium
GAAGTGCGCAACGTATTTAATATCTCATCCGCCGGTACCATTGCCGGTAGTTACGTGCTGTCCGGTAAGGTCAACCGTTCCTGCCAGATCCGTGTGGTACGTGACGGTGTTGTTATCGCTGAGGATGCCATCGACTCCCTGCGTCGGTTTAAGGACGACGTAAAAGAAGTGGCAACCGGTTACGAATGCGGTATTGGCCTCACCAAATTCTCTGACATTAAAGAAGGCGACGTTTTAGAGGCCTTTGTGATGGAAGAATATCGTGACTAATCAAATTTATAAAAAAGAGGTACATTTCTATGGCTTCTAAACGAATTGGCCGGATCACCGAGGATATCCGTCGGGAACTGGCAGACATTTTTCGCAGTTTAAAAGATCCCAGAATTTCTCCCCTCACCTCCATCGTCCGGGTGGAGGTGACCGGTGACCTTTCCTATGCCAAGGTGTATATCAGCACCATGGGGGATGACGCCACCGACCGGGAAACGGTAAAAGGACTTGCCAGTGCCGGCGGCTTTATCCGCCGGGAACTTGGCAACCGTCTGAAACTGCGCAAAACCCCTGAACTGAAATTTATCGCCAACGGCTCCATTGCCCATGGCGCTCACATTGCCCAGATTCTGGATTCTTTGGCTATTCCGGAGGAGTCCGAGGAGGAAGAAGCATGATGACAGTTCAGGAAACGGCGGCGTTGTTACAAGCCCACGACCGTTACGAAATTCATATTCACGCCTATCCGGACGGCGATACCATCGGCAGCGGCTACGCTTTGTGCTACGCCCTGCGGAGCATGGGAAAATGCGCCAACGTGGTATGCGCCCATCCCATTCCGGCTTCCTACTTTTTCATCACCGATTCCTATGAACCCATGGTGTTTGAACCGGAAACGCTGGTTACCACCGACGTGGCATCCCTTTCTCTGTTGGGTTCGGAAGGATCAAACTATGAAGGCCGGATCTTTCTTGCCATTGACCACCACGGCACCCACAAACAATTTGCCCAACATTGCCTGGTGAACAGTCAGGCCGCATCCAATGCGGAAATCATTTTGGATCTGCTGAATGCGTTGGAAATTCCGGTGGACAAGTATTTGGCAAACTGCATCTACACCGGGCTCTCCACCGATACCGGTTGCTTTAAGCACACCAACACCACCGCCCATTGCCATCGGGTGGCGGCACAGATGATGGATGCCGGGGCAGATGTGGAACTTATCAATCAATATATGTTTGATACCAAGTCCCGTTCCCGTATTGCCATTGAAAAAAGCATTTTAGACAGTTTGGAATTCCACCGCAACGGCCAACTGGCGTTCATTACGGTGACCAAACAAATGCGGGATGACGCCGGTATTGCCGAGGGTGATCTGGAAGGAATTACTTCCATTCCCCGGCAGGTTGAAGGGGTGCTCATCGGCGGCACCATTCGGGAAAACGACAAAGGTGAATACAAGGTTTCACTCCGTTCCCGTTCGGGGATCAATGCGGCAGAAATTTGCGCCCAATTCGGCGGCGGCGGACATCCCTGCGCTGCCGGATGCCAATTTGCCTGTTCCCTTGACCAGGTGAAATCCCAACTGATCGATGCCTGTACCGCCGTTTTGGAGGAATTGCAATGAACGGGTTGGTGCTCATCAACAAACCAGCAGGGTTTACCTCCTTTGACGTGGTTGCGGTGATGCGCCGTACGCTGGGAACCCGAAAAATCGGACACACCGGCACCCTGGACCCTATGGCTACCGGGGTGCTTCCCCTTTTGGTGGGCAAAGCCACCCGATTGTGCGATATTCTGCCCAGCGGTGACAAAACCTATCGGGCAGAACTGAAGTTGGGGGTCACCACCGACACGCTGGACTGTACCGGCAAGGTGTTATCCCAACGGGAATGTCACATCACCCAGGGGGAATTTCAAGCCATTTTGCCCCGTTTTACCGGGGATCTGATGCAAACCCCTCCCATGTATTCTGCCATCTCGGTCAACGGGGTGCGTTTATACGACCTTGCCAGGCAGGGCAAAACCGTGGAGCGGACCCCCCGTCCCATCACGGTGTATTCCCTGGATTACCTGGACGGCAATGAGCAGGACCAGACCTTTACCATTCAGGTCAGTTGCTCCAAAGGCACCTATATTCGCTCACTGATCAGCGATATTGGGGATGCCCTGGGTTGCGGCGCCATGATGACACAGCTTTGCCGCACCCGTGCTTGTGGGTTTGACCTGTCCCGGTGCATCCCATTGGAACAGGCACGAACCATGACACCGGAGCAATTACTGCAACCGGTGGAGCAGGCGGTAGAAGGGTATCCTGCCCTTACCGTAACCGCCCCTCAAGCCACCCGTTTTTCCAACGGCGGCCCGCTGGACCGCAAACGGCTTCCTCTTTCCCGCCACGCTACCGGTTTGGTTCGGGTATATGACCCAGAGGGTCATTTGCTTGGTCTGGGGCGGCTGGAGGAAGAGGTTCTGAAGATTCAATGTTTCCTATAAGAGGTATTTTATGACTGTACATCCCTATTCCCGCCCTTTGCCCCCGGATGCACGTTGCGCCGTTGCCCTGGGCACGTTTGACGGACTGCATTTGGGGCATCAGCAGGTGATCGGGCAAGTAACCAAAAGTGAATACACCCCTACCCTACTTGCGGTTGTGCCCCAGGTGGAGCCCACATCAGGTTGGCTGATCCCCCCTGAGGAATTTGCCGGTCAGTTGTCCCGGCTTGGCATCCGGCGGTATGTACCCATTCCCTTGGAGGAGATCCGTCATCTTTCCCCAGAGCAGTTTTTTACCACCTATTTGGTGGAGCATCTACACGCAGGGATGATTGCCTGCGGCTTCAACTTCCGGTTTGGTAAAAACGCTGCCGGTGATATCCATTTGCTGAACCAATTGTGCCGGAAACACAACATTCTGTTGCAGGTGACCCAGCCGGTGGAGCATAAGGGTGAGCCGGTTTCCTCCACCCGTATCCGCCAGGCGCTATCCGCAGGGGATCCCTGTCTTGCCCGGCAACTGTTGGGTCGTCCCTTTGGGTTTACCGCGCCGGTGCAGGCAGGAAAACGGTTGGGGCGCACCATTGGATTCCCCACCATCAATCAAGCCATTCCTGCCCATTTGTTTGTACCAAAACTCGGGGTATACGGGGTGACGGTAACGGTGGACGGTCAGGACTACATCGGTGTATGCAACATCGGTTGCCACCCCACCGTGGGCAATGCCAAAACCCCTTTGGCGGAAACCTATATTCTGGATTATCAGGGGGATGCTTACGGCAAACCGGTTTCCATCCGGCTTCATCATTATTTGCGCCCTGAACAAACCTTTGACTCTTTAACCCAATTGTCTGATGCCATCCACCATGATGCCAACACCGCCAGAGAGCGGATCATTTTGAGGTAACATAATGAAATTTATTCGCAAAAAGTTGACCAAACTTCATAATTTTCTGAAAAACAAGGACAAGGAGATCACCCGGCTGGAGAAGGATAACCTTGCCCCCAAAGCCGGTACAAAAGGTCCGTTGCGGGACAAACTCGCTGCGGCGGCAGGACTGGTTATCATTTTTCTTGCCATTACCGGCATTGTGTTCAGTTCTTTGTTTTTTAACCACGTGGCAACCCACAGAAAAGAGCAGGAATATCAGGAAAAATTAACCTATTACACCGACTTTATTTCTCCCGTGGTGCTGTTTGACACCGGCGAATTCACCTCACCGGCAACCGCCGACAATCTTTCCTTGCTCATCCCCTCCTTCTTCAAAGCCCAGGAAATGGTGTACGCCGATATTGAAGAACGGGAAGCGGTGACCCAAACCGACGTGCGTTCCCGCTATATCATCCGGGATGAGGACGTGCAAAAAGCCGCCCAGCATCTGTTTGGTCAAACGGTAATATGCCACTCCTTTTCTTTAGACGGACTGCTGTTTGAATATGTGGAAAATGAAAAATACTTCCTTTCCCCCACCACCCTTTGGCTTGCCATGTACACGCCCAATATCACCAATATTGAAGAAACCGAAACCGGCGTGGCGTTAACGGTGGAATATGCCCAGGTAGCGGCACTGGATTATTACACGGTGGGCAAAACCATGAAGATCACCCTGACCGGTGAATACAAACAAGAGATCATCACCGGTATTACCGCCGCCCAGTCATAAAAATTCTTCCCTCCCGTATACCTTACGGGAGGGATTTTTTTTGCAAACCATTCAGGTAACTGTTTTTGGCAATCGCTGTTTGATTGAGATGGACCATATAACCGCTTGGGGATTTTGCGGCACAAACGGGGCAACCCGGCACAAACAAGAAGGGGACGGAAAAACACCCTTGGGATATTTTCCCATATATTACGGCTTTTTTACCGGACAAAGACCTGGTACCCCTTTGCCCATGGTAAGGTTGACCCCCCAACATTATTGCATCCATCATCCCTCCTCCCCCTGTTACAACCGGCTGGTGTTTGGAAGACCCAACCACCCGGGCGAACACATGACCGATCATCCGGAGGAATACGCCCTTGGCTTTGTGATCGAATACAATCGCCGCCCCTCCCACCCCGGTGCCGGTTCCGCCATATTTTTTCATTGTGGGGCTCACCCCACAGCCGGGTGTATTGCGGCAGAGCCCCGGGTGGTGGCACAGATCCTTGCCCGATTAGACCCCCAATTATCCCCTCATATCCATATAAAAAAACCGCCTATCAGCCGATAGGCGGTTTTACGATTGATTATTTATCTGAAAGGAGCTTGTTTAATTCGTCCATAAAGGTGTTGATATCCCGGAATTGACGGTAGACCGATGCAAACCGAACGTAAGCAACCTGATCCAGTTGTTTCAACTGTTCCATTGCCAGTTCACCGATTTGCATAGAAGAAACCTCCCGATCCAGGGTGTTTTGCAACGCCGATTCAATGGCATCCACCGCTTCTTCTACCATTTCCACCGAAACGGTTCGTTTTTCACAAGCCCGAAGCATACTGTTGAGCAACTTGTTTCGGTCAAACTGTTCCCGGGATTTGTCTTTTTTCACCACAATAATGGGCAAACTTTCGATGATCTCATAGGTGGTAAAGCGTTTTTGGCATTGAAGGCATTCACGCCGACGGCGAATGCGTTCCCCTTCGTCGGTGGGGCGGGAATCAATAACCTTGCTTTCTTCATAACCGCAATAAGGGCATTTCATAACAGCACACTCACTTCCGTAACATTTCGTATAAAGAGAGCCGAAGCCGCTGATAGAACGGTTTCGGCTCCCAATCAATCAAGCAAAATTAGTTGGTGATGGTTTTTTCGGTTTCTTTGTCGAACAGGTGGATCCGGGAAGTATCAATGGTAACTTCGATTTCATCACCGGCACGGGCAGTAGAGGAAGGATCAACACGAGCGGTCATGCTGTGACCTTGGCAATCCAGATACAGATAGGTTTCAGCACCCATCAATTCAGTAACTTCTACTTTTGCTTTTACAATACCATCGGTCATGGTGGTCATGTACATTTCTTCATCGTGAATATGTTCAGGACGGATACCCATGATGATTTCCTTGTCAACATAAGCTTCCAGGCAAGATTTTTGATTCTTGATGGCAGGCAGTTTGATTTGGAATTTTACACCCTTGGTGCGTTTGGTATCTTCCGAACCGAATTCCACGTAGAAAGTACCGTCTTCTGCTTTTTTCAGTACGGAATCCACAAAGTTCATTTGGGGAGAACCGATAAAGCCGGCAACGAAGGAGTTGCAGGGCAGATCGTACAGATGTTGAGGAGTATCCACTTGTTGGATGTACCCGTCTTTCATAACAACGATACGGTCAGCCATGGTCATAGCTTCGGTTTGGTCGTGGGTTACGTAGATAAAGGTGGTGCCCAATTTTTGATGCAATTTGGAAAGTTCGGTACGCATTTGAGCACGAAGTTTAGCATCCAAGTTGGACAGCGGTTCGTCCAAAAGGAAAACGGCAGGGTCACGAACGATGGCACGACCCAAAGCAACACGTTGACGTTGACCACCGGACAGTGCCTTAGGTTTACGGTCAAGCAGGTGAGAAATATCCAGGATACGGCCGGCTTCTTCTACACGGCGTTTGATTTCTTCTTTGGGCATTTTGCGCAGCTTCAAGCCGAAAGCCATGTTGCCGAATACGGTCATGTGAGGATACAGAGCGTAGTTCTGGAACACCATGGCGATGTCACGGTCTTTAGGAGCAACGTCGTTTACCAGTTTGTCGCCGATGTACAGTTCACCGTCGGTGATTTCTTCCAAACCGGCGATCATACGCAGGGTGGTAGATTTACCGCAACCGGAAGGACCTACCAGAATAATAAATTCCTTGTCTTTAATTTCAAGGTTAAAATCAGAAACAGCTGTTACGCCACCGGGGTATCTTTTTCCGATGTTTCTAAGGGATAAACTTGCCATTATGTTTTGCCTCCTGAAAAAATATGATGTAATGAAATATACTTTCACTCATTTACTTATATATTATACCAAAATTACCGAAAATTTCAATATCGCTAAATGACTAAAGATTTTTACCCATGTTTATGTAAATTTACCAAGGAAATCACAAATCGAAGAAAAAACCGATTATGTGAAATACTCTTTTGTCAATTTTGCACAACAGGTTCCGTTCGCCTTACCCTTTGGCACAAAACCTTGTGTCCGGTGCGTTGTTGACTTTGTTCATCCGGAGGACACAGTCCGACATACAGCCGATAGGTATCATCCTCTGCCAACCGGTTGCCTTGATCGTCCACCACCGTAAACGCTTGAGCGTCAATGGTAAGGGACGCTTTTTTGGTTTGTCCTTTGGCTACATCCACCCGCAAAAAACCGCACAGACAGGGGTTGGGAGGTGCCCACCGGGAACGTTCCGGTTGAACGTACACCTGCACCAGGGGATATTGGTCATAATCGCTGTGGTTTTCCAGGGTGACTTCTACGGTCAGACCGTTTTGGTCAAATTCCTTTGCCATCGCAACCCGGGTCAGTTCTGCTCTGCCGTAGGTCAGCCCATAACCAAAGGGATACAGAGGCGTTCCGGTGAAATACCGATAGGTGCGTCCCTGCATACCGTAATGGGTAAAGGGTGGCAGATCCTTTTCGCTTTTGTAAACGGTGATGGGCAAACAGCCGGAAGGACTGGTTTTGCCAAACAGCACGTCGGCAACCCCTTTGCCCCCTCTGCCGCCGGGATAAAACACGTCCAGAACCCCGTTGCAAAGGGGTTCTTCCCTGCTCACGTCGATACCACTTCCGGCAGAAAGCACCAGCACGGTGGGTTTTCCTAATTTGCCTATCTCCTGTACCAGTTTTTGCTGTACCGGGGGCAAATGCAATGCGGTTCGGTCACCTGCGCCGTAGGGATTGTTGGCATCCCCTTCTTCCCCTTCAAAGGTAGGATCCAAGCCCAGGCAAAGAATAACCAGGTCGCTGTTTTGCGCCACCGAAAGGGCTTCCGGCAGGGATTGCAGTTCCGCCTCCCGTTCATTGTTCTCCGGCGTCCAGTAATGGTGACAACCTCTGGCATACCGCACGGTCACCTGCTCTTCACACGCCCTGATGATACCGTCCAACAGGGTGACGTACTCCGGGGAGGTTCCGTTATAATTGCCGTTCAGCATGGCTTCGTTATGGGCATTGGGTCCAATGACCCCAATGGAAGAATATTTGGTTTTGTCAATGGGCAAAATGCCGTCGTTTTTCAGCAAAACACAGCTTCGCCGGGTGGCGGTTTCTGCCAATTGCCGATGGGCTTTGCAATCCACCGCTGATAACCCGATCCGGTCGTAGGGGGTCTCATCCCCCAAAAGTCCCAACCGCATACGGGTCACCAGGGCACGGGTGGCGCAGACCTCCACATCCTGTTCGGTAAGCAAACCCATTTCCACCGCTTGAACAATATGGGT
>CAYLYC010000059.1:0-7836 GCA_964387715.1 uncultured Eubacteriales bacterium
GCTGTCCGAAGGACTGATGAGGTGTAGGATGCGAAGCATCCGTTACAAGAACAACACCATGGTTACGGCAAACCTTATCCTAAGATATTTTACCACCATACGATAGTAAAATCAATACTATTGTTCGATAGTACATATACTAAACATGAGGTGATGTGTATGTATTATCCACGGCTAAAGGATCTGCGGGAAGACCATGATTTGGTGCAAAAAGAAGTGGCGTCTTACTTGGGCATTGACCAGCGTGTGTACAGCAATTATGAAACCGGCAAACGGGAGATCCCCACACGGTTTGTCATCGCCTTGGCGGAGTATTATCACACCTCCACCGATTATCTGCTGGGCAGAACCAACCAGATAAAACCTTATCGATAAGAAATAAACAAGTGGCTGTAAAAACCGGAAACGTTTTTACAGCCACTTTTGTTTTATCTCCCCTGCCAATACTTTCGGTCCAGGGTGCGGTACTGAACCGCTTCGGCAATATGGTCTTTGGTGATGATCTCACTGCGTTCCAGATCCGCAATGGTACGTGCCACCTTTAACACCCGGTCGTGTCCCCGGGCGGACAGCCCCAACTTGTCAAACACCCGGCGCATCAGGGCGGCGGCATCGTCGGTCAAGGGGCAGAATTCCTGTAAATAGGGGGCACACAGGGAGGCGTTGTTTGCCACGGGGGTTGAGGCGTACCGTTTGAGTTGGATCTGCCGGGCGGCGTTGACACGCTTACGAATCGCCACCGAGGGTTCCTCCGGTCGGGTGGAGCTGAGCTGGTCATATTCCACCGGCGGCACTTCCACGTGAATATCCAGCCGATCCAAAAGAGGACCGCTGATCCGGTTGATGTACCGACTTGCCGCCCCTTCCGAGCAGGTACACGCCCTGGTGGGGTGCCCAAAATAGCCGCAGGGACAAGGGTTCATGGCGGCAACCAGCATCACGTCGCAGGGATAGGTCAGTGTGCCTGCCACCCGGGCAATGGACACCTGCCCATCCTCAATGGGTTGGCGCAGACCTTCAATGGCGGTACGGGAAAATTCCGGCAGTTCGTCCAAAAACAACACCCCGTTGTGGGCAAGGGAAACCTCACCCGGCTTGGGAACGGTGCCGCCCCCGGCAAGTGCCACCCCGGATACGGTGTGGTGGGGGGAACGGAAGGGACGATGTTGCACCAGCGGTGTGCGAGAGGGCAAGATCCCGGCGATGGAGTGGATCTTGGTGGTTTCAATGGACTCCTCAAAGGTCATGTCCGGCAAAATGGAGGGCAGCCGTCTGGCGAGCATACTTTTCCCCGAGCCGGGCGGCCCGATGAGCAGCAGATTGTGTCCCCCTGCCGCCGCCACTTCCATGGCACGTTTGGCAAAGGGCTGACCCTTTACGTCGGCAAAATCCGGCAACGCTTCCTGGGGTGGGGGAGGATAATCCTCCGGCTTTGCAGGTTGAATGGGAATCCGTCCGTTCAAATGTTCCATGAGGGTGTGCACGTCGGTCACCGGGTATACCCGAATGCCCTCGATCACCGAACCCTCGGCGGCGTTGTGGGCAGGAACGTAAATATTCTTAAATCCCAGTTGTCTGGCCTTGATCACCATGGGCAGTACCCCATAGGCAGGGCGAACCTCTCCCGACAGGGAAAGTTCCCCCAAAAAGATGCTGTCTGCCGTATGTAACCGGGCTTGTTCTGACGCCAGCAGAATGGAAAGCAAAATGGGCAGGTCGTACAAGGGACCGGTTTTTTTCATGTCAGCCGGGGCAAGATTGACCGTAATGCGGCTGGAGGGGTAGTTGTACCCCTGGTTTTTAATGGAGGAACGCACCCGTTCTTTCGATTCCTTTACAGCGGTGTCGGGCAGACCCACAATATCAAATCGGGGCAGACCCCCCGAAACGTAGGTTTCTACCTCCACCAGATAGGCGTCCATTCCGTTGACACCCATGCTGTATAACTTGTCCAGCATTGTTGTTCCTCCTTTATTGGTTCAAAATGGAAAATCCTTCTCCCATCACCTGACCCGCATCTGCCACGATCACAAAGGCAGAGGGGTCGGACTCCTGCACCACCTGTTTTACCCGGTACACCTCACCCCGGCGTACCACGCAAAAAATCACCAGTTTTTCCTGCTGACTGTAACCCCCTCGGGCGGTGAGCAGGGTCACACCCCGGTGTAATTGTTGAAGAATTGCCCGGGCAATGGTGTGGGGATTTTGGGAAATAATATACATCATCTTGCCCATCCCGGCGTTGTACAGCAATCGGTCTACCACCGTGGTGGTGGCAAAGATCACAATACAGGCGTAAAGGGCGCTGTCCACGTCCCGGAACACAAAGCCGGAACTAATGATGATCAGCCCATCCAGCCCCATAAGGATCTGTCCAAAGGAAAGGGCGGGGAAATGGGGCTGTAGCAACCGGGCGGTGAGATCGGTGCCGCCGGTGGTGCCGCCCCGAAGAAAGATCAGGGTCAACCCGATCCCGGCAGTAACGCCGCCATACAGCGCCGCCAATAAGCGGTTGCCCTGGTACACCGGAACAAACAGGGCGAACAGGTCGATGAGCAGGGAAGAAAGGGCGGTCGCCAACAGGGTCTTGGGTAAAAACCGCCACCCCAACTGTTTGCCGGCAATCAAAAACAAGGGCAGGTTTAACAGCAACACCGTGATGCCGATGGGTGCGCCAAACAGGGTGTGAAGCAGTGTGGCAACACCGGTAGCGCCTCCGGGGGCAATGTTTGCCGGAGCGGTAAACAAATGGACCGAAAGGGCATACAACACCGCACCGGCGGTGAAAAATGCGGCATCCTGCCACATGGTTTTGGAATTGGTCTTGTTCATACATACACCCCCTCAATGGGTAGTGTATGTGAAAAATCCAAAAATATTTACCAGGTGTATCGGGTCAGTTGTCCTTCTTCTTTAAGTCCGGCAAAATCGGTTTGCCGCAGGGCTTCGTATACCCCAACGCATACCGAGTTGGAAAGATTCAAACTGCGGGCATCGGAGATCATAGGCAACCGTACGCAGGTGTCCGGATTGGCTTTGAGCAGTTCCTCCGGCAGACCCCGGGTCTCCTTGCCGAATACCAGATAATCCCCGTCCTGATAGGTCACCTGGGCATAATGGCGAGGGGCTTTGGTGGTGAAAAAGTAAAAGTTCCCTTTGTTTTTCTCACAAAAGTCCTCCCAGTTTTTGTAATAGGTAATGTCCAGCAGATGCCAGTAATCCAGCCCTGCCCGTTTCAGTTGCCGGTCGTCAATTTTAAACCCAAGGGGTTCAATGAGATGCAGCCGGCTGCCGGTGGCGGCACAGGTACGGGCAATGTTGCCGGTGTTTTGGGGGATTTCCGGCTCTACTAAAACAATATTAAATGCCATGGGTCAGTTCCTTTCTGCTTCCTTTTGTGCCACTAATTGGTTTACATAACTCTTTAATACCCGGTCGTTTGCATCCACCGGCTTCAAGGTGAAACTCACCTCTTGCCGACGGGAATCCACCTGGTAGGGCAGGGGCAAAGCCGGTCCGCAGGCCGCCGTTCCCACACCGCTTACCTTGCCGTCCAGATGCAAAACCGTTTGATTGCTTTGGGGCAACCGGTGGCTGTGGGTGGCACCGTCCAGTTCCTGAGGGGTGTAGGGTAGGGCGGAAAGGTTCAACCCGGAGGGTTGCCATACCGCCAGACCCGTTCCTTTTTCTGTTTCCAGCCGGGCAAAACGCACCAGCCGGTTTCCGCAATGCTGGGGTACCAGGTTGTTTTCCATCAACTCCGTAACCGTGGCAGAAAATTCGCCCATATAAGCGGCGGTGTGCCGGTCGCAGTAATTTTCTCCCGGACCCAGCCCGTAATATGACAGTCGGTTATAGTCCCCGGGCAGGTGAAGTTCCAGTCCCAAACGGGGGAGGAAGGGAAGATCCTCCTTGCCGGTGAGGGTGGCATCCACCTGAACACTGCCGTCCCCAAAGAACCGGTAGACGGTGGTCATCCGGAATAGGGGCAGAGCCCCGGGAGCCGCCAGTACCAGCCGGGCGGTTATTTCCACCCAACCCTCGGTGGGGGTGAGATGGCAGAATTCACACCGGGTCATCAACCGGTCATACCCGGCAACACGCCAGGTGTCAACCACATCCCGGTCGTTATCGGTGGGGGCACGGAACAACTGCCATTTGGCGCTGTGGTGCAAAAGGGGTGTTCCCCCCAGCCAAATGCCGGTCAGCCCCCCGTACAGGGAGGAAAATTCGTACCGCCGGCCGTTGGCGATGATGGTGTAACCCTGTTCCCCTTCTTCTACTTCGGGCAGAGGGAAGGGTTCCTCCCGTCCCAAGATCACCGGTTCTACCGGCAAGGGGAACTGTACGCTTCCCACCTCGTGGCCGCTCTTGGCATAGGGAGCGTCCCCCATCAGGCGGAAAAGAATGCGGATGTAACATTCCCCTTCTAAAGGCAGGGTGTAATCAATATGCAGGGGTTTGGTCTCTCCGGGGGCAATGGCAAGAACCCCTAAACTGCCGGACTGGATCACCTTGCCGTAACGGGTCAGTTCAAAACAACATTCAAACCGGGACAGATAGGTGAAATCCAGCAGATTGGTGACCGCAAATTCCCCTTGGGCGCTGTCGACCTCGTCCACCTTGAAGGGGGCAAATACCGCCTTGGCCTCCAGCAGGGAGGAGTGGGGCCGGTTGTGGGAATCCATCAATCCGTCAATGCAAAAACTGCCGTCGTTGATCCGATCCGGGTCAACATCCCCACCGTGGCACAAGCCCTTTTCGGTCTGCACCCCATGGTCACGCCATTCCCAAATAAAGCCCCCCATCAGCCGGGGATGGCTTTGGAATATCTGTTGATAGGCGGCGGTGTCACCACCGGAGTTGCCCATGGCGTGGGCGTATTCACACAGCAAAATGGGACGTTTGTCCTCCTTGTTTTGCCGTAAAAATTCCTCACAGAATTGGGGAGAGGGATACATAAAACTGATGATGTCCGGCTCGGGGGGATACGCCATGTTTTTCATGGCGATGGAAGCCCCCTCATAATGCACCGGACGACTGCCGTCCAGTTCCCGGATGCGGTCCATGGCAAATTTCAGGTTGGAGCCGTAGCCCGACTCGTTGCCCACCGACCAGCCGATCACACAGCCGTGGTTTTTGGCAGGGATCACCAGCCCGTCCATCCGGTCCAGCACCAGGTTGCGCATTTCCAGAGAATAGGCGGCAGGATTTTCACCGGCGGCTAAAAAGCCGTGGGCTTCCAGATCGGCCTCTGCCAGAACGTACAGCCCGTAGGTGTCGCACAGTTCCAAAAAACGGGGATCGTTGGGATAATGGGCGGTACGCACCGCATTAAAATTGTATCGCTTGATGCGAAGCACGTCTTGTTTGAGTTGTTCATAGGTGAGAACCGGCCCGGTTTCCTTGCAAAAATCGTGACGGTTGACCCCTTTCAACTTCACCCCTCTGCCGTTGATCTTAAACACCCCGTCATCCACGGATATCCGGCGCAGACCAATGGAATGGGCGGTGTATTCCCCACGGTAGTGGGTGAGCAGGGTGTACAGTTTGGGGGTCTCGGCGTTCCAAAGAGCGGGTTGTTCCACCCGGAAGGACGCCCTTCCTTCTTCGTCGGCAAATTGGGTTGCCAGTTCTTCCCCTGCCGGGTCAAGCAAGGTCAGTTCCATTTGGTCAGGGCAAAGGGATTGGAGATCAATGCGGATCGTGGCGCCGGCATAATCCGGGTCGATCTCCTGGGTGATGGTAACGTCTTCCAGACCCCCCACCGGACGGGTGAGCAGGTACACGTCCCTGAAGATCCCCGAAAGCCGCCATTGATCCTGACATTCCAGATAGGTGCCTACCGACCATTTCAGCACCAGCAAAACAATGCGGTTGACCCCCTCTTTCAGATAGGCGGTGAGGTCAAATTCACTGGCGCAATGGGAAACGCTGCTGTATCCCACAAATTCTCCGTTTACGTATAGGTAATAAGCGCTGTTTACCCCTTCCAGCACCAAAAAACGGTGTTGACCGTCACCAACGCCGGTGAGGGTCACGTCTTTTGCATACACCCCAACCGGATTGTCGGTGGGTACAAAAGGCGGGTCGCAGGGAATGGGAAAACGGCAGTTGAGATATTGAAATTGGTCATACCCGTGGAATTGCCAGCAGGCAGGTACGGGCATGGTGTCAAAACCGTCCAGCCGGGCAGCAGGAGAGACCGCCGCCTGAGGTACACGGTGAATGTTGGTGTAATAGCCAAAGGACCAGTTGCCGTTTAACGACATCAGCCGGCGGGAACGGTTGCGGTTGCCGGCCAGAGCAGAGTCCCGGTCATGATAGGGGACAAAATAACTGCGACGGGGGCAGGTGTTTACGTGAGCCGATTGAAAATCCTCGTAATATGCTTTCACCTTCATGATTTTCTCCTCCTATCCAATGTAATCGGTGACCCCAACGGTCTTGCCTTGTTGTTTGTAAACTCTGGGAACCCGTTTCCCCAGAACGCAGATCAGTTCGTAATGAATGGTGCCGCACAGCGACGCCACTTCTTCGGCAGGTAATACGCAGTTCCCGTCTGTTCCGAAAACGGTCACTTCCGTGCCCATTTCCACGTTGTCAATATGGGTCACGTCCAGTAGCAACTGATCCATACACACCCTGCCAAGGATGGGGGCTTTTTTGCCGTTTACCAGCATATATCCCTTGCCCGACAGGGAGCGGGGATAGCCGTCGGCATAGCCAATGCACACCGTAGCCACCCGGGTGTCTTCCTTTAGAGTCACCGTTCTGCCGTAACTTAAGGTGTCCCCCTTGTGCATGGTCTTTACCATGGAAACCACGGTTTTTAAGGACATGGCAGGTTTCAGATCCACCCGTCCGTCCAGCGCCTTGTCAGGGGTCAGCCCGTACAGGGCAATGCCTTCCCGTACCATGTGGCTGTGGGCTTGGGGAAACGCAATGGAAGCCGCCGAATTACAGCAGTGTTTCAGGGCAAAGCGGATCCCTTTCTTCTCTAACCGGTCAACCCCCTCCCGGAACAGCGCCAGTTGACGGTTGGTGATCTGGCCGGTTTCGTCCCCGTCCAGATCGGCACTGGGGAAGTGGGTAAAAATGCCTTGTATATCCAGTCCCGGCAGTCCGCACACCGCAAAGGCGTCCTTCAGCCCGGTGTCTGCCCGAAAGCCCAATCGACCCATACCCACGTCCAGTTTTAAGTGGCAGGGAATCACCAGCCCTGCAAGGTCAGCGGCGTCGGATAACGCCCGGGCAAAATCGGTGCTGTACACCGTTTGGGTCAGTTGGTACTCCGCCAATTCCTTGACACATTCCGGCGGCGTGTACCCCAAAATAAGAATGGGCAACCGGGTGCCGAACCGGCGGAGCTGAATGGCTTCGGAAATGGAAGAAACCGCAAACCAATCCACCCCTGCATCCTCCAAGGTGCGGCTGACCGTTTCCACCCCGTGACCGTAAGCGTCGGCCTTCACCACCGCCATCATGCTCACCCCGGGAGAAACGTATTGTTTTAGCGCTGTTACGTTGTGGGATAGGGCGTCCAAATCAATTTCCGCCCAGATCCGCTTGAAGTAACGGGTACTCATGGAAAAACCACCTCAAACCCTATGATAATGTAGAATAATATATACACTTTCATTATAAAATATCACCCCTGTAAAGTCAACAAAATTCGGGGATTTTTGTAACACTGTGAATCAATGGGATCTGCTTGTTTTTTCATCCCCACCCTGGATGATTGCCAAACCACCAACCCCCACCGTAGGGGCGAGCATTGCTCTTAAATGAAAAATGAAAAATGCAGAATGAAAAATTGCGGTGTGCCTGCGGCAC
>CAYLYC010000060.1:0-7684 GCA_964387715.1 uncultured Eubacteriales bacterium
GCATCGACTGCCTATGTGCTGGTAAAAGAAGCGACCGACAAGCGTGAAAAGAAAAGGAAAGAAGGATCAATATGAGCATTACGACAATTTTGTTTGATTTGGATGGTACGCTTTTGCCGATGGACCAGGACACTTTTGCAAACAGCTATATAAAAGGGTTGACCGTTGCCGCAATGCCTGCCGGATACAATCCGATGCGTTTTGGGGCGGCTATTATGGATGGCACCGTCGCTATGGTGAAAAATAACGGTGAGAAAACAAACGAAGAAGTCTTTTGGGATACGCTGGAAGGAACCTACGGTGAATCCGTTCGTAACCATATCCACATGTTTGATGAATTTTACGCTACTGATTTTCAAAAAGTCAAGAATGTCTGCGGCTTTGAACCAAAGGCATCAGAATTGATTGGGTACATCAAAGGAAAAGGGTTCCGTGTTGCACTTGCAACCAATCCGTTATTCCCGTCGGTTGCCACCGAAAGCCGTATCCGTTGGGCAGGGCTTGACCCGAAAGATTTTGAACTTTATACCGCCTACGAAACCTCTCACTACTGTAAACCGAATCTTGATTACTACAATGAGATTTTGAAGCAGTTGCAAGTCAAACCGGAGGAATGCCTGATGGTCGGTAACGATGTGGCTGAGGATATGATCGCAGAAAAACTCGGTATGAAGGTGTTTCTGCTTACCGACTGCCTGATCAATAAGCACGGCATGGATGTATCGGTCTATCCAAACGGAAATATGGATGACTTGTTTGTGTTTATTGATGCATTAAACTAATACTTGCAGAAAAAACGACAGGTTTCGGCCTGTCGTTTATTGATTGGTTCAGCAAATCGACGGGATAAAATTATGATGTATCATCAGCAATTTTTGTTTTTTTATTCAGTTTTCATGCGTATTCATATATAAAAGGGGAGTGAACGTTAAAATTTTGTAATATATATTGCGTTTTTTGCAGTATTGTGGTATAATCATTAACAACTTGTGGGATTATGCAAATTTTTGCATTTTTTCATGCATATTTATTTTTTGGAGGGCTATCAATGGCTTTTTTTGATGAATTAGGTAAAAAAATAACCGAGGCAGGACAAGGCGTTGTCCAAAAAACGAAGGATACCACAGAAACCTTAAAATTGGGCAGTATGGTTAGCGATGAAGAAAAGAAGATCCATGACTACATGTATCAATTAGGGATGCATTATTTTGAACTGTACGAAAATGATGCAGATCCCCGTTTGATCAATTTTATTACTGCCATTCAAAACAGTAAACAACAGATCGAGGTTTATAAGGAACAGATCAAACGGTTGAAAGGCATTGTTCAATGTGAATATTGCGGCGCAGACGTTGCTTATGATTCTGTGTTCTGCAACGCTTGTGGTGCCAACCGTGTGACCCAAAGCGGTCAGCCCCAACCCTTGGTGCATCCCCAAGCCGCGCAGCAACCGGCTGCCGCCCAGACGTTTTGCACCAACTGCGGCACAACGTTGGCCGAGGGAAGTGCATTTTGTACCGGTTGCGGTATGAAAATTGCCCAACCCGAAGCCCCTGTTGCTCCTGCCCAACCGGTTGTGGAACAACCTGTGGTAGCAGAACCCGCTCCTGTGGCAGAACCTGCTCCCGTGGCTGAACCTGCTCCCGTGGCTGAACCTGCTCCCGTGGCTGAACCTGCTCCTGTGGTTGAACCTGCTCCTGTGGTTGAACCTGCTCCCGTGGCTGAACCTGCTCCCGTGGTGGAAGCACCTGCCCAACCGGTTGCTCCGGCAAGACGGTTCTGCACAAATTGCGGTAAAGAATTGGATGCTGGTATGCGCTTCTGCACCGGCTGCGGTCATGCGGTGCAATAAACGTAAGGAGAGGGTCGTATGCAATGCCCCAATTGTAACAATCCGGTAAAAGAGGGCTCTGGCTTTTGTGGTTATTGCGGCGCAAGATTGGTTCAACCTCCGGTTGCCCAACCTGCACAACCCGTTCCTGCCCCTGTGCAACAACCTATCCCACCGCCTGTTCAACCTGCTCCTGTCCCTGTACAGCCGCCGGTTGCGGCAAAGCCGCTGCAAAAATCCGGTTCCAAAAAGGTGTGGGTCTTGTCCATTGTTTTTTCCTTGGTTTTTGTGCTGATTTTAGGGGTGGGTACGTTTACTTTTCTGGTAATCAACGATACCATCGATTTGTCCGATACCTTCCTTTCCTTCCTGGTGGAGGATTCTGATCCTGCCGATGCCCGGCCGACGGTTGAAGTTGCAACCTACGAGGATGATGAATTTGCCATTTTGGATGAGGATGGGGATCTGGTTATCGACAGCAATGATGTTGCCTCTGCCACCGTTTCCGCCTTGGAAGATTCCGATGTGGTTGGGATCACGCTGGTGCTGAACGGGGAGGGTACAAAGAAGTTTGCCGCCGTCACCAAGGCCAATGTAGGTAAGCAGTTGGAGATTTACGTGGACCATGAATTGGTTTCGGTTGCCGATGTTTCTTTAGAAATCACCAACGGCAGATTCATGCTGACCTGTGACGATCTGGATCAAGCCGAGGAGTATTGCCAAATCATCAACGATTGTATTTCATGATGACCCATCATGTGACAATAACTTTTTGTAGGAGGAAAATGAAATGTTAGTATGTCCGAATTGTAATAAGGAACTTGCTGACGGCGTAAGATTTTGCGATGGTTGCGGTTCACCCGTGGTCCAACCGGAAGCAGAACAACCTGCACCTCAGCCCGTAGTGGAACAACCTGCTCCTCAACCGGTTGACCAACCTGTAAATGAACCCCAGGATGTTCCTTTCCAGGTGGAAGAACCGGCAAAAGCCAAATCCAAAGCACCCTTCCTGGTAGGCGCCGGTGTGTGCGTTGTCGCCTTGTTGGTGGTGCTCGGTATCGTGATTTCTGCCATCTTCGGCGGTGGCGTCTCGGTAGCCGCTTTGTATATGAAGGATGGCGAGATCATGTACTCCGATCTTTCCGGCGACGATCCCTTTGAAGTTACCGAAGATTACATGGGTGACAGCGACGATGATTTCGCATCCTCTGCTTCTGCCAAATTGACCAAGGACGGCAAAATGGTGTTCTTCCTGGATAACGGCAGTGACAGTGATCTGTACTATCGCTACGTTAACAAACCGGATGATGAAGCCGAAAAACTGGCTTCCGGCGTAAAAACGTTTGCCATTACTGCCAACGGTGATTGGGTCACCTACATTACCGATGACGGTGTTCTGTATCAGCACGACCTGGAAGATAGAAACAAGATCGACAGCGATGTGAGCTTTGTATATGTCAACAACGATGGCAGTAAGATCCTTTATACCGTTAAAGACAATTATGACGATGACGGCAATAGTCAATACAAGATCTATTGCTATGAACGAAAGAGCGAAAGTTCCAATAAAATCGCCAGCGGTTGTCGTGACATCCAAGGAGTAAGCGAGGATCTGGAAACCTTCTACTTCATCAAAAACGATGCTCTTTACAAAGCCGAATGGAATGAAGAACCGGAAAAGATTTTGTCTGGCGTGGATATTGTCTATCCCATCAACGATGACGGTGCGTTCTACTACACCGAAAAAGCGGATGATGACGACGCTGACGAAACCTCCGGCAAAACCTATCTGGACTATGTGGACGACGACATGAAAGCAACCGACGATGCCATAACGTTACCCACCTATCCGTCTAGTTACAACTATAACAATTATGATCAATGGAAAGCCGCTTACCAAAAATATCAAACGGCTTACGAACAATACCGGGAAAAATTGACCCGTGATAACATTCGTGAATCTTTGAATACAACCGTAAGCATTGATACTGATAAGATTTGCTATTTCAACGGCAAGGAATCGGTAACGGTAGCTGAAGCCGGTTTTTCTTCAGCAACTTCCTATGAATCCGCTGTTATGATCCTGGGCGTTTTGGACGAATCCAAGGTGAAAAAGGTGAAAATGTCTGAGATTACTTCTTCTTATGAAGCAAAGGAAGATATTCAGGATGCCTTTGAAAAAGCGTTGAACCTGCAAATTGCTGTCAAAGGCGTTGTCACCGCTGTGGAATTGGATGACATCGGAGATGTTTGTCTTGCCAATGACGGTTCGAAAGCATACGTTTATGCCAACTATGAAGTGAAATACGACGATGACGGTAACGAAGAATCCAGCAAAGGCGACCTGTATGTGATCGAGATCGGCTCTAAACCCGGCAAACCGGCAGAACTGCAAACCGACATTGATCTTTACAGCATGGCATACAACGAGGATCTGTTCTACTATAAAGCGGATTACGATGAAGAAAAAGATTGCTTTGATCTGTACATCAACGACCAAAAAGATGCGGTAGATACCAATGTATATGAAATCAAGGGTTACGATGCAGAAAACGGTATCGTGTACTATCTGACCGATTACAACGAAACGAATTACGAAGGCACGTTGAAATCTTTTAACGGCAGTAAAGCCCAGGAGATTGCCAATGATGTACGCCGTTTCTCCCTGTTGGCAGACGGTACCATCCTGTACACCCAAGACACCAATAGCAAAGGGGAAGGTTCTCTTTACCTGTATGACGGTAAAGCCGAACTGATCGATGATGACGTAACCTATATCATCTCCACCGACAACTGGGACGATGATGCAAAGTACAACTTCCTGTACTATTACAACTAAACAATAAACAGCAATGAAAAACCCCGGCACGATGAACAAACTCGTCGTGCCGGGGCATTTTTTGCGTTAATAGGGAAGGGGCTGGAACTGTGTGCCAATGGGCAGGTTGCGGATCACACCAAAGCCAAGGGTGAGAAGCAAAGCCAGAAAGACCAGAACGCCTTCCCAGCGCTTGTAGGTAACCTGTCCGGTTTTCACGTATTGAATGGCTTTCATTATGGAAAACCCGATGGCAGGGAGCAGCAGAACGCACACCACCGCATTGTTGTGGAATGCCTGGGCAAATTCCAAGGAAAGGAGAGAAATAAACATCCGGGTGATGCCGCATCCGGGGCAGTATAGCCCGGTGATGGCGTACAACGGGCAGGGAATCGCCCAGCCGGTAAGGGTTACAAATAAATAATAAGCAATCCCGATCCCCAATCCTATGGCAATTTTCTTGTATAGTGCTCTCCGACGCTGTTCCATACCGTTCCTCCTGAGAAGTGAAATAAAGGCGCTGTAAAAAACGGAAGTTTCTTACAGCGCTTTGTGTTAATGAACCGTTACTGCGTTACCGTCAATTCGGGTGCGTTAGTTTTGAAAATGGGTGTTGTTGGCAATCCAGTTGTACATTTTGGGAGTAACCCAGATGCTGTAAATACCGCAGGTGATCACAGTAAGCAAGCCCCACAGCAGCATTTTACCAAACAGATCGCCGCCGGTGCCGTAGAAAGCGAGACGTTTGCCGTCGATCACTACGTGGGAGATGATAAATTTGTACATATAAACAACTGCCCAAGGGGTAGCCAGACCACAGGTAACACTGCAGATCAAAGAAGCAACCAGCGCATTAACAAAGGTGTCAAAAACGCTGCCGTCATAGCAGGATTTGGGCGTGGCGTCTGCTACCGGGCCAGGTGCAGAATAATTGGTGTATTGGGGTTGGGCGTAGTCGTTGGGTTGTGCGTATGTAGCGGGTTGAGGTGCCGGTTGGGGTGCAGCTTGTTGTTGAGAAGCACCGCAATTGGGGCAGAACATAGCGTCGCCTTCCATAGCAGAACCGCAGGTTACACAGAATTTACTCATGTTTCATATCTCCTTACAATAAGATGCCTACATTGTAGCATAAATATTCTGTTTTGTCAATATATGTCGAAAAAGAACAAATGTTCTTATAGAGTACTAAAATTGGGACGGCCTATGGGTATAATAGAAAAAAAGGAGGTAAAATATGGAAATGAAAATTGGATTTATCACAAATCAAACGGCAGATTCTGCTGTTGGGGACAGGGCAAACAAGGAGGTGATATCCGAGGCGGCATCGGTGGTGCAGGTGTATTTCCCGGATGAAGGGATAACCCTTGCCTATTATAACGACAAATTTGACCTGCATTGGGGTGATATTGTTTACGTGGAGGGCAAACACAACCAGTCCCGGGGACGGGTCATGGACGTGAACCGGTCATTTTCTATCAACCCGTTGGATTACAAACGAATCACCGGCAAAGCCAAAACCGATATTCACGGTGGATTGTATGCAGGACGATCCTACTTTCATACCTTTGATCGGGAGACTTTACCTTACGAAACGGTGCGCTCCTGGTTTTTGAACCCGGCAGAGCAAAACCAATTGCTGTATGGAACGAATAATGATTTGGTGTTTCCCATCCAGGATCTGTGGAATCTTTCCTCCAATCAAACGGTCATCCGACAAGGGGAATTGATTTACATGAACAATCAGGTGGCATACATATCCATTGACGGTATTCGGGGAAATGCCATTGTTTTGGACAGCAAACCCTATGAAGTGCGGTTTGATTATTATAACGGAGAGGTTGCGAATCTGCTTTGCAACTGCTACGAAAGCCGGTTTTGCAAACACCGGGTGGCGGCCATGTTTTTGTTGCGTCATCTGACCGACCGAAACCTGTGTTCCGATGGGTTCAAAAACCAACATTATATGGGTGCGGTGGAGAAAAACGTGTTGTTTTCTTGCTGTTTATACGGCAAAAACCAAGGGGAAATCGTTATTGCATAAAGGGGGCACGATCCATAAGGGGATATCCGACGCATATTCTTTCACTGGTGCATCAGCATCGGTCGGCACGGTGCAACGCCATCATAGTAAAGGTCTTTCAAAGATGTGCCGAAAGTAGAGGGTTGTTCATTTTTGTGTGAAACAGAAATGTTTTTCTTGACATTTTCGGCAACTGGTGATATACTGTCTTTTGCAAGGTTGAGTATGTTAAGGGCCTCGGCGGGTTGGACGCCTATGGCAGTTAACATTTGCTCTACCTTGCTTTTGTTTATAACAACAAGCTTACCGTTTTTTGATGCACCTACGATTCGTTTTGCAAAATCGTCAAGTGGATATACACTTTTCACTTGATTGACGGTGTCACTGCTCATTGGTTTGTTATTTATCACGCCGGCAATAACATAAGACGGTAAAACGTTTAAAGCAAAAGCGACAATGAGGAATGTTTTTCCCATTGTCGCTTTTTGCGTTTAAAACTCTACTTCATAAATGCGATTTTCATAGCTTTTGTGTTTATTGTTGGAACAATTCAACTGCAAAGTCAGTTTCCAAAGTTTCACCACCGGCTAAACGCAAAGTGCAACCCGCTTCCTTTGCGGCTTCAAAATTCGCAGGAAGGGATGACCAGGGTTCCACAGCCATGGTGTATGCGCGGCCATACCAGGGATAACTTTCATGACCGCAGTACATACCCCAAATCCAAAGATAGGGGAACGTTTTTACATCCCAGTACATCCGAAGTCCGCTGCCGGTTTCATGGTTCACAAGTTCATAAAAGCCGTCGGTCAATTGGGTGACTCCATATTCCATACAGAGTTTATCTTCATGGGAATAAGCACGGCTCATATCCATTTCGTTACCATGTTTATCCGTCAAATACGGCCAGTTGCCCTTGGTTTCACACGCAAAGGGACAGTTTTCACCAATGGCATCGGCCGGCATAATGAGTTGCGGTTGTCCATGCAGTTGCAGACGGGTGTGTTCGCTGATAAAC
>CAYLYC010000061.1:0-7594 GCA_964387715.1 uncultured Eubacteriales bacterium
ATCTGCCCAACGGCAGAGGGGTCTACACCTTTTGTATGTGTCCCGGCGGTGAAGTGGTGGCATCCACCTCTTTACCCGGTCATCTTTGCACCAACGGCATGAGCCGCTTTGCCCGTAACGGCGTGAATGCCAACAGCGCATTATTGGTGGGCGTTTCGCCTGCAGACTTTGGTACTGACCATCCCTTGGGGGGTATGAAATTACAGGAGACCATAGAAAAAGCCGCCTTTATCAGCGGCGGCGAACAATATCATGCGCCGGTACAACTGGTGGGCGACTTTTTGAAAGGGCAAAATTCCCGTTGTTTTGGTAAGGTTGCCCCCACCTATCAACCGGGTGTGACCTTTGCTCCTTTAACCTCTTATTTGCCGGATTTTGTGACCCATTCCCTGCAACAAGCGTTGCCCATCCTTGGTCAAAAAATCAAGGGATTTGACCGCCCGGATGCTCTTTTGACCGGTCCGGAAACCCGCAGTTCTTCCCCGGTTCGTATTGTACGAAACCAATGGGGACAAGCAACGGTAGGGGGTATTTATCCCTGCGGTGAAGGGGCAGGATATGCAGGCGGTATTACCTCTGCGGCGGCAGATGGCATACGGGTCGGTTTATGGGTTCTTGAACAATTACAAGAAAAATGATGTATATACGGACAACGATAAAAGGGACTGTAAAAACCAAGCGGTTTTACAGCCCCTTTTCTTTTATGTCAGTTGTGCAATGGCAACGATCACCGGCATGGTAAAAATTGAAAGGAAGGTACACACGCTGATCAGCCGGGAGGCGTACACTTCGTCCTGGTCAAACATAACCGCAAATAAGGAAGTATTACTGGCGGCAGGGGCACAAATGGGCACCATACACGCCACCAATAAAAATCCCCTGATCTTCATGCAATACAACACGCCCATGGTTAACAGGGGAATCACCACCAGCCGCAGTAAGGTGCTGAGCATGATCTGTCCGTCCCCTTTTTGCAACCGTACCTTCATTTTAGACAGATAAAAGCCGGTCACCAGCATGGCAAGAGGGGTATTCAGATCTGCCAACATTTCCACCGGCTGCATCACGATATCCGGCAATTTGACCTTGGCAAAAAATAAGATCAAACCAAAGGTGATGCTGATAATACCCGGATTACAGAAAATCTGTTTGATGGCTTTCTTTTTATCAAAATAATGATAAATGGCAACCCCGTAGGTCCAACAAAGGCATTGGAACACCCCCACGTAGATGGACACCACAAATACCCCAACCGAGCCGAGTAAAGCATCCACCAAGGGTAAAGACATAAATCCGCAGTTGGAAAAAACCGTACCAAATTTCAATACCGCTTCCATAGAACTTGGGGCTTTGTGAAAGGTAAGAGATGCGATCACACCGCCAATTATGGTACAAACGATACACGCCACCACCCCGGTCAGCAAATATCCGGCGGTCTCTTTGGTAAAATCCACCGAAACAAAACTTTCCACGATAATGCAAAACAGCACCGGTTTCAGCAAAATGGAGGTCATTTGTTTAGCGCCATCCACCGAAAACCATTTGGCACGGCCGCACAAAACCCCAACACCCATCAATATAAAAAGTTGCAGTACCTGTTTGGCAACTTCTAAAATATTCGGCAATAAATTTTCCATCCTAAATACCCTCATTTTTTCGTTCTTTTACTACAATAAACCCTTCCCTTTTGATTTGTCAAGAAACATTTTAAAAAAGGCAAAATATTATCATAAATATTGTGTTGTAAGTGTTGAAAATTTTTCTGTTTTGTGGTATGATAGATGGGTATAAATATCTGATTTTTCGGTTTCAAAATATGTGAAAATTAAAAGGAGAAAACAATGAATTCTTTTAACGATGTTTGGGAAAATGTCTGTGAATTTTGCAAAAATTCAATATCAGAAGTTGCTTATAATACCTGGCTCAGTTCCTTACAACCGGTAGAAATGAAAGATTCCGTTGCGGTTATTCGTGCCAAAAGTGAATATCAAAAAACCATCATTGAAAGTCACTATCAAAAACTGATTCAATCCGGTTTGGAAGAAATTTTCGGTTTTCCGGTTGAATTAAAAATTTTAGTGGGCGATCCTGCACCCCAACCCAAAACGGTTGTCAATGATGAAAACGATAATCGCTACACCTTTGATAATTTTGTTGTTGGTCCTTCCAATAAATTTGCTCATGCCGCTTCTCTTGCGGTGGTCAATAATCCGGGACATGCCTACAATCCTTTTTTGATCTACGGAAATCCCGGTTTGGGTAAAACCCACCTGATCAATGCCATCCGCAATGAATTAAAGGTTAAATATCCCCACATGAACATTGTTTATACCCAAGGGGAACCGTTTATGAATGAGATCATTGAAGCCATTCATAACGTGAATACCACGGAATTTAGAGAAAAATACAGAAAAGCGGACGTTTTGTTTATTGACGATATTCAATTTATCGCCGGTAAAGAGTCCACCCAGATGGAATTTTTTAACACCTTTGAAGCGTTGTATCACGACAATAAACAAATCATCATTACCTCCGACCGTCTTCCTAAAGACATAAAATCCTTAAATGAACGGATTCAAGGCCGGTTAGAGATGGGCTTGATGGCAGATATTCAACAACCGGATTTTGAAACACGGGTCATGATCATTCGCCGCAAAGCCAAGATGTTGAATTTTGAAATTCCCGACGTTGTGGTTCAGCATATCGCCAATCAGGTAAAAAGCAACGTCCGTCAGTTGGAGGGTATTATCAATAAATTACACGCCTTCTATTTATACGCCGGTGAAGAACCCAATCTTACGACGGCTACAACCCTTATTAACGAAATGAAAAAGGATGATCTGCCGGAACCGGTTACTGTGGAAAAGGTTATTTCCAGCGTTGCCGCTTGTTATGATATTTCCCCGGCTGATATATGTTCTTCCAAACAACATGCCGAGATTTCCAACGCCCGTCACGTAGCCATTTATATTGCCCGGCAACTTACCCAACTGTCGCTGGACAATATTGGTAAAAATTTTGGTCGTAATCATGCAACGGTCAGCGCCTCCATTAAAAAAGTGGAGAACGAAATGAAACGAAATTCCCGGCTTCGTGCTACCATTGATGATCTGATTAAAAACATTTCCGGAAAATAACTTCAACACCCCTGTTACAGTTTTTAATCATTTTGTCGAAACATGAATTTTGCTTCTGGTTTCCAAAATTTACATAACAACTTCATTTTTCGTCAACTTTTTTGATTTCGACGACAAAGTTTTGTTGTTAACTTATTCACAAGGTTTTTTTCATAAAAACCAAAACATCTTTTAATAAAGAAAAATCATTCATTTTCCCTTTATTCATGGTAAATTCTGCAGATTTAAACAAATCGACAGTCACTACTACTATTACTATTTTATATTTGATTGAATAAAGGAAAAACCGATAAAATGTTTATCTTTCTCATAATGATCGGTTGAATAATTCTGTATTTGAAAGGAATGTCATCATGAAAATTCAATGTAACCGTAAACAATTGATTGAAGGAATTACCAAAGTACAGGGTGCGGTAGGAACCAATTCCACCCTTCCTGCACTGGAAGGTATTTTGTTTGCAGCTTCCGGCGGGTACGTTACCCTGACCGGCTATAATATGGAAATGGGTATCACCACCGCCATTGAAGCAAGGGTTGAAAAACCGGGTGAAGTGGTGCTTTCGGCACGGTATTTTTCCGAAATCGTGAAAAAAATGCCGGCTGACGATATTTTGATCGACGTGGATGATTCCTTAATGTGTACCGTAAAAAGCGGTTATTCCAAATTCTCTATTGTGGGAATGTCAGCCAATGAATTTCCTGAATTACCTGCTCTTTCTGACGGTATTTCTTTCTCCTTCCATACAGAATTGCTGGAAAATATGGTAAAAATGACCCGTTTTGCGGTTGCAAAAACCGACGAAAAACCCATGTATACCGGTATTTTGTGTCAGTTGGAAAAAGGCAAGATCACCATGGTGGCTGTAGACGGATACCGTCTGGCCATTCGTTGTGAAGCCATTACCAACGATTTGGAACTGAAATTCATCGTGCCGGAAAAAACCTTGAGCGAGATACTCAAATTATTGCCGGAAAAAGATGAATCCATTCAAATTTCTGTGGGTAAACGGCATATTATTTTTGAGATCGGTCATATTCTGGTGGTTTCCCGTTTGTTGGACGGTGATTTTATTGATTATAAAACCGCTGTTCCCCCCAACCACACCACCAGCGTGTTTGTTGATACCAAAAGTTTGTTAGACAGTATTGACCGTGTTGCCCTGCTCATCAACGACCGGGCAAAGGTGTTTATTAAATGTATTTTTGACGAAAATCAAATCAAAGCATCCTGTGAATCGGCCATTGGTAATGCAGATGACCGTATTGATGCCGAAGTGGATGGGGACCGGATCGAAATCGGGTTTAACAGCCGCTATTTGTTGGATGCCCTGCGTGCGGTGGAAACCGACCGGGTACGCATTGAAATGAGCGGACCTCTTTCTCCCATCAAAATTTTGCCGCCGGACGGAAACGATTTTCTTTTCCTGGTGTTGCCGGTTCGTATTAAATAAGGTGAGTATATGAAAATTAAACTGACAGTTGCAAAACGTCCGGTGAAAATTCATACGCCTTTCATCAAACTGGATGAATTTTTGAAATTTTCCGGCGGGGTAATGACCGGCGGTGAAGCCAAAATGGTGATTCAAGAAGGGCTTGTTTTGGTAAACGGCGAGGTTTGCCTTATGAGAGGTAAAAAATTAGTACCGGGCGATACCGTATCCTTTGAAAATACACTGTATGAGGTTGTGGCAGAATGATTGCAAAACAATTTAGTTTTGTCAATTGGCGTAATTTGAAAGACAGTTCCATACAACCTTGTGAATCGGTCAATGTTTTTTACGGTGATAACGGACAGGGAAAAACCAATTTGCTGGAGGCCATGTGGATCTGCAGCGGTGCAAAATCCTTTCGGGGCGCAAAAGACCAGGAAATGATGGGTTTTGGTGAAAAACAAGCAAAACTTACCCTGGATTTTGTTTCCGGCAACCGGGAACAACAGTTGATCATGCAAATGGGCAACAAAAAAACCGTATCTGTAAACGGTGTGGAAAAAAAACAACTGTCGGAACTGTATGAAACGGTTTTCATGGTTGTGTTTGCGCCGGTGCATCTTGGGTTGGTGAAAGACGGTCCCGGTATTCGCCGCCAGTTTATGGATTTTGCCCTTGGCCGGTTAAAACCTTCTTATTTAACGCTGGAAGATCATTATAACCGGGCGTTGGATCAGCGAAATGCCATGTTGCGGGAACCTCGCACCTTACAACAAAATTTAGGATTGCTGGAATTATGGGAGGATGCCCTGGCACGGCTGGGGAGTTTGGTTGCCCGGCAACGCAAAAAATATGTGGAAAAAATCACCCCCTTTGCCACAGAATTTTATCATGAACTTTCCGGCGGACAGGAAATGATGGAAATTTTCTATGACGGCAGTGAATTTTCCTCTGACGATGAGGGTTATGAAAAATTAAAAGTGCTGTTGGAAACGTCCCGGGAAAATGATATCAAAATGGGATACACCACCGTAGGACCTCACCGTCACGATTTAATGATCCATATCAATGGAATTTCCGCCAGAACCTTCGGTTCACAAGGTCAGCAACGTTCAGCGGCGCTGTCGCTGAAAATGGCGGAGGCAGAAGTGCTTTCGGACTATGTGGGAGAAAAACCCATGATCTTGTTGGATGACGTGATGAGTGAACTGGACAGTTCCCGGCAAAATTTTATTTTAAACAAATGCAAGGACCGACAAATTTTCATCACCTGCTGTGAGCCGGCATCGGTACTGCGGCTCACCGGGGGAAAATCATTTTTGATACAAAACGGTGACATTCATGAACAAAGATAAAAGATATGTGAATATCGGTATGGACCGCATTCTTCCCCGAGATGAAATTATCGGAATTTTTGACATGGACTCGGTCACGGTACAAAAGGATTCCCGAAATTTTTTGAATATGGCACAAGGAAACAATGAAATAGAAAACATTGCCACCGACCTGCCGGTTTCCTTTGTATTATGTGACGGTAAACAAAAAAAGCAACATATTATATTTTCATCATTCAGTTTGCCAACGTTGTATGGCAGAATCAAGAGAATATTTCCTTAGGGTGAACATTCAAACCCTAATTAGGTAATAACAGAAAGGAATGGAAGCAAAATGGAAAATCATGAACTTCCCAACACAACCGTAACCGAAAACTATGATGCGGAGCAGATTCAGGTATTAGAAGGTCTGGAAGCGGTCCGTAAACGCCCTGGTATGTATATCGGTTCCACCGGGGAACGGGGTCTGCATCACCTGGTTTATGAAATCGTGGACAACTCCATCGACGAAGCGTTGGCGGGGTATTGTTCTCACATTGAAGTGGATATTTTAAACGAAAACATCATTCGTGTTGCGGATAACGGTCGTGGTATCCCCACCGGTATCAACCAAAAATACAATAAACCTGCTGTTACCATGGTATTTACCATGTTGCACGCCGGCGGTAAATTCGGCGGAAGCGGTTATAAGGTATCCGGCGGTTTGCACGGCGTGGGTGCTTCGGTTGTTAACGCCCTTTCTGATTGGCTGGAGGTTGAGGTACACGACGGTGAACGCATTGTGACCCAACGGTTTGAAAAAGGCGACCAGATCACCGATCTGGTGGAAGTGGGCAAATGCTCTGACACCGGTACCACCGTTACCTTTAAGCCGGACGCTACCATTTTTACCGATACCACCGAATACGATTACGATATTTTGCTGAACCGTCTGCGGGAACAGGCATTCCTTAACGCCGGGGTTAAGATCACCTTAACCGACCGACGGGACGATCAGGATGCCCGGCAGGATGTGTTGCATTTTGAAGGCGGTATCCGCAGTTACGTGGATTTTATCATTGACACCTCTAAAAAAGAAAAAATCATTCCCGAAGTGGTGTACATCAGCACTTCCAAAGGGGATTCCTCGGCAGAAATCGCTTTTTCTTATACCAATGGGTATGACAATAAGATCATCAGTTTTGCCAACAACATTCATACCATTGACGGCGGTACCCACGAAAGTGCCTTCCGTACAGCCATGACCCGGGTTGTTAACAGTTATGCCAGAAAGTTTAAATACCTAAAGGATAACGACAATAACCTGAAGGGGGACGACATTCAAGAAGGTATGGCGGCGGTGATCAGCGTAAAACTGACCGATGCCCAATTTGAAAGCCAGACCAAATCCAAACTGGGGAACACTTCCATGGGAACGTTGGTAAATTCCCTGGTTGGGGATAAATTGATGACCTACCTGGAAGAAAATCCGGCTGTGGCAAAATTGATCATCAATAAGGCCATTGCCGCCTCCAACGCCAGAGAGGCCGCCCAAAAAGCCAGAGATCTGCAACGGAAAAACGCAGGCAACCGGGCAAAAATGCCGGAAAAATTGGCAGACTGTATCTCCAAAGACCCCAATGAAACCGAAATTTTTATCGTTGAGGGTGACTCTGCAGGGGGTTCAGCAGTAAAGGGCCGTGACCCGAAGACC
>CAYLYC010000062.1:0-7397 GCA_964387715.1 uncultured Eubacteriales bacterium
GATTTATTTCGTAATTTGCAATTACAATAATATAGCATACTTTTAGTCGCTGTTTCGCTTGTAAAAAACACAAACGCCCCTCTCATCCCCTCTTGCCAAAGCCACCGGAAGTATGGTATACTACAAAAAAACAGCCGTTAGGATGTGAACGTATGAAGCAAAATAAAAAAGCGCTTTCCTGGCAAGCGGTAAAATTCACTCTGTTTTCCGCCTCCGCCGGCATCATTCAGGCCGGAAGCTACGTTTTATTATTTGAGGTGTTGTTACACAGCAACCAGCAATATCATTGGGTGGCATATTTGATCTCTCTGGTGCTTTCGGTGCTGTGGAATTTCACCCTCAACCGTCGGTACACCTTCCAATCTGCCGCCAACGTACCCATTGCGATGCTTAAGGTATTCGCGTTCTACTGCGTTTTTACCCCCATTACCATGTGGGCTGGTCAGGCCATCGTAAACCTTGGCGTGAACAACTATATTGTGGAAGCCGGCACCATGGTGCTCAACCTGGTTCTGGAGTTTGTTTACTGCAAACTGGTGGTATACAAGGGTCAGGAAAACACCCGATCATAAAAATAATCAATACGGTAACACCCCGGGGGCATTTTGCTTTCGGGGGAATGCCCGTTTAGGAGAAATCTATGGCTTTTTTTGACAAACATCTGCAAAATCTTACTGAATACCATACGCTATTAGAGGATGTAAAAGCATTCCGTTTGCCGGTTGCGGTAAGCGGCATTTCCCATATCCACAAAGCCCATCTTACTGCGGTTTTGGGAGAAGATACCCAATCCCGTTGCATCATCGTTACCGCAGACGAGGGAGAAGCCACCCGTTTTTGCGAGGATCTACAAGCGCTGGGCAAACAGCCGTTGTTGTTCCCTGCCAAAGATCTGTCCCTGCGTGTCAGCGACACCGCCTCTTTGGAATATGAACAAAAGCGGTTGGACGTGCTGTGTCATATACTGGAGGGCGACTACACCCATCTGGTGTGCAGTATTGACGCATTGCTGGTGTATACCCTGCCGCCGGAGATTTTATACCGCCGTTCTTTTGGGGTAAAAGAACAGGAGGATATTGACCCGGAAGAATTGTGCAGAAAACTGGTGGATTGCGGATACTCCCGTTGCACCAAGGTGGAAGGACCGGGACAGTTTGCCAGACGGGGCGGTATTGTGGATATTTTTCCCACCGACAAGCCCCAGCCGGTGCGGTTGGAATTTTGGGGCGACACCATTGATACCATCCACACCTTTGACGTGCTGACCCAACGCCGGGAAGACCCGGTAAAAGAATTGCAGATTCCTCCTGCCAGAGAAATTTTGTTTTCAAATCCTCAATATCCTGCCCAGGAATTGAAAAAAATTGCCAAAAAGCAGAAAAACGAAGAAGTAAAAGCCCGGTTGCTGACCGATGCAGAGCAGTTGCTTCAAGGCATCACGCCGGGCGGCATTGACCGTTTGATCCCTCTGATGAGTGACCCGCCCTGCACCCTGCTGGATTATGGGGAAGATGCGTTTTTGTTCATCAGCGAAGAAGCCAAGGTAAAGGAACGGGCCCGTTCGTTTGAAAAGCAACTGGCAATGGACCTGGAGATCTTGCTGGAAGAAGGGGTCATTTGCAAAGAACTCACCCACCTTGCCATGGATTACAACGCATTTATTCAAAAAGCGGAAGAACAAGGGGTTTTATACCTGGACACCTTTGGCGGTATGAGCCACGATCTGGCAACGAAAGATCTGATCAATCTCACCGTCAAAAACTATTCTCCCTGGCAAGGCAGTGTGGAACTGCTCACCGAGGATATCGCCCCCCTTCTTACCAGGGGCTTTGGTATTGCCATTTTAGCCGGCGGTGAAAAAGCAGCCGGTTTACTTGCAGAAGATTTGCGAGGCAAAGGATTACCCGCTCAATATTCTGCCGATCCAACCCATGCGCCTCACGCCGCCGTTACCGTAACCTCCGGTCACCTCAGCGGCGGTTTGGAATACACCGACAGCAAATTTTTGCTCATCACCCACGCCAACGGAAAGCACAGCCGCAAGGTAAAAAAAGCCCCCAAGGCAGGTGCGTTCCATTCGCTGGACGAACTGCATCCCGGCGACTACATTGTACACGCAGTACACGGTATCGGCATCTTTCGGGGGATACGGCAAATCCAAAATGCCGGGGTGACCAAGGATTATATCACCATTGCCTACGCCGGAAGCGACACCTTATACGTACCGGTGACCCAATTGGATTTGGTTTCCAAATACATTGGCCCGTCGGGAGATGACGTAAAACTCAAACTCCACAAATTGGGGGGCACTGAATGGCAAAAAACGAGAACCCGTGTTCGTCATGCGGTCAAGGATATGGCAAAGGAATTGATTGCCCTTTATTCCGCCCGAATGAACACCCCCGGTTACGGATTTTTGGAAGATACCGACCTGCAAAACGATTTTGAACGGCGATTTGAATATGAGGAGACCGATGACCAGTTGCGGTGTATCGATGAGATCAAATACGATATGCAACGCCCTGTTCCCATGGATCGGTTGTTGTGCGGTGACGTTGGGTTTGGCAAAACCGAGGTTGCCCTTCGTGCCGCCTTCAAATGCATCAGCGAAGGAAAACAATGCGCCTTGCTGGTGCCCACTACCATTTTGGCCTTTCAACACTACCAAACCATTTTGAAGCGCATGGAAGGATTCCCCTTAAACATTGACCTGCTCTCCCGTTTTCGAACCCCCACCCAACAAGCCAAAACCATTCAAGGACTGCGAAACGGTAATGTGGATATGGTGGTTGGTACGCACCGGATCATTTCCAATGACGTACAGTTCAAGGATCTGGGCTTGGTCATCATTGACGAGGAACAGCGGTTTGGGGTTGCCCAAAAGGAAAAGTTAAAAGAAAAATTCAAGAACGTAGACGTGCTCACCCTTTCTGCCACCCCCATTCCCCGCACCTTGAATATGGCAATGTCAGGACTGCGGGATATGTCGATTATCGAAGAAGCGCCGCTGGACCGTCAGCCGGTACAGACCTATGTGATGGAATACAACACCGGCGTGATCACCGACGCCATTCGCCGGGAATTGCGCAGAGGCGGTCAGGTGTATTACCTGCATAACCGGGTGGATTCTATCGAGCGGATCGCCGCAGGGCTGAAGTTGAGAATCCCCGAAGCAAGGGTGGCGGTTGCCCACGGTAAAATGGGCGAAGAACAGTTGAGTGAAGTGTGGCGGCAACTGATGGAACAGGAGATCGACCTGTTGGTATGCACCACCATCATTGAAACCGGGGTGGACGTTGCCAACGTGAACACCCTGATCATTGAGGATGCTGACCGTATGGGTCTGGCACAGCTTCACCAATTGCGGGGACGGGTGGGTCGTTCTGCCCGTCGGGCATACGCCTATCTCACCTTCCGTGGCGGTAAAGCCCTTACGGATATTGCCCAACGGCGGCTGGATGCCATTCGGGAGTTCACCCAATTCGGGTCTGGGCTTAAAATTGCCATGCGGGACTTGGAGATTCGCGGCGCCGGCAATATTTTAGGGGGCGAACAGCACGGACAAATGGAGCAGGTAGGGTACGATATGTATTTGAAATTGCTTTCCGATGCGGTGGAAGAGGAAAAAGGAAATCCGGTGAAACCCAAGGAAGAATGTATGGTGGATCTGCAGATCGAAGCCCACATTCCGGAAGGATACATCGATGATCTCCATCAACGGCTGGAGATCTATCGGCGCATTGCGGATATTCATAATGACGAAGATGCCAGCGACGTCATCGACGAACTGATCGACCGGTTTGGACCGCCCCCGGAAGCGGTGATGGGGCTGATTCATATTGCATTGCTTCGTAATCGGGCGGCGGCGTTGTCCATTTATGAAATCTCCCAACGAACCGATACCCTGCTTCTTTATCAAAAAGAGCCGGACGTTTCTCTTGTGTTAAAACTGGCCGACAGGATGCGGGGCAGAATTTTGCTCAGCGCCGGCAACAAACCCTATATTTCGGTGAAACTGTTAAAAGACCAATCGGCCATGAAAGCACTGGAAACGGTATTGACCAATCTGGAACAATTAATAGAGGAAGTGTGATGATCCGAAAGACCACACCCTTGCCCAACACCCATGCAACGTTAACGGTTTACATCCAAAATCCCCCCACACATTAACGGTACAAAAATGCATTTTGAAACTTGGAGGATATATGAGAAAACATATAACGGTATTTGCATTGATTCTAATCACGCTATTTACAGGATGTACAAAAACACCAGTTCCTACCACGTTGAAGTCAAATTCTAAAACGGTCACCATTAAAGATTTAGGGATACCTTTCATTGAATCCTATCCAGACGATTTTATTTCTCGCTGTCCATGGGATCTGACTATCTGGGAAAACAAATTATATGTAGGTGCAGGAGATTATGGAAATAACACCGGTCCTGTAGACTGTATGGCATTTGATTTAAATACTCAAAATTGGGTAAATACCGGGTTACTAACCACAGAAAGCATAGCACGTTTCTGTGTGCTTGATGATACATTGGTGATTCCCGGAATTGATTCAACCATTGAGAATAATGGTTGGGGAGAATATTATTTCTTGAACAATGGTAAGTGGCAATCCAACAAAAACCTTCCTGGCGGAATCCACTGCTTTGATTTAATAAAATACAATGAGTTAATATTTGCAGGACTGGGTGTTACGCAAGGTGAATATCCTGTAGCTGTTTCCGGTGACAATGGGGAGAGTTTTAAACAAATTCCCTTTTATAAAGATGGGAAACTGTTAATTACAAACAAAGATGCTATACGTGTATACGATTTGCTTGTTGTGGAAAACTCTTTGTACGCAATCTATACTTCTGAAAATAATGAACCTGGTAAACCGCAAGACTTTGAATGTTCTATTTATGAATATCAAAACGAAAAATTTGTTTATAAAACAACATTGAATCCCTATTTTAAATCGGCCAGTGCAACACAAATCCCGTTCTCCTCAAAGGTGGTATTTAATAACCAACTGTTTGTTTCAACCGGTTATTTATATAAAATGGATGATACATTGAACAGTTATACGCAGATTTCTTTCCCCAATGAGCAAATTACTCTTGATATGTGTATACAAGACAATTCATTGTATATCTTGAACAATCACCCACGCGAAGATGGAACATTTGATATTTCAGTTTGGTACTCAAACTCCGGCGAACCGGATACATTCAAGCAAGTGTTCTCTTTTAACTACTCAACCCCTGCATTAAGTTTTGTTATACAAAACAACGTATATTATATCGGAATTGGGAATATGGCCCTACAACACGAAACCAATGGTTCAATACTGATGGTTCAATACAATGGTCAGTAAAGGAGTATTTTTTATGATTGGTTATATAAAAAAATTTATTTGGTTGGTATTAATAGTATTGAGCGCTTCCATCATATTCATATTATTATCTGGTACCCTTGGAAATGTGGCTGGAATATTTAGGAATACCTATTATTTTCGATACTTTTTATCGTTCGGTTGTACTATTGCTATCATCTTACCATTCGTAAAAAAATACAAATGTCAAAACAAAGAAAAACGAAACGCTTATTTCAAAGCAAAAGAACAACAAAAATCCAAATTCTTTATAGCCATAAAAAGTTCGGATTTTCGACAAGAGATTGTTGCGTTTTTAGTTTTTATAACACCTTTTATCATATCTAATTTATTAGCCGAGAGCGTATCGATATTTGAAACGATATTTGTTTGCTTTTTTACAATTACTATTTTATCTGGTATTTATAGCTTACTATCATTGTTTGTATTGATCTTAGTCTATCGTTCGTGGGAAAAAAACTAAACTTTATAATATAGTAATTAAACAAGAAAATCTCGGCTGAAATCGCATCCAATCGTATTTTAGCCGAGATTTTTTTGGGAATAACTAAGTATCGTTTGTTATGCAAAACCTCTTGATATTATTCCCGTAATGTGATATACTACTAACAAATAAGGAATAATCAACCGGAGGTAAACTCGAATGGATTATATAAAAGTATCAAAAGCGGCGGATAATTGGGGCATTTCTCCTCGGCGTGTGCGTATTCTTTGCGCCGAAGGCAAGATTCCCGGTGTGATCCGCAAAGGAAAACTCTATATGATTCCCGCTAACGCCATCAAACCTGCCGACGGGCGTTTGGCTCGTCCCGCCATTTTTGCGGTGATAGATGCAAAGAAAGAAAGGTTATCCAAACTTCGTCCTTTGACTGAGGGTGAGGTAGAGCGTTTGCGTGAAGAGTTTATAGTTGAGTTTACTTACAACTCCAATGCTATTGAGGGTAACACCTTAACGCTTAAGGAAACCGCTATGGCATTAAAAGGTATGACCATTGACCAAAAACCGCTAAAAGACCATTTGGAGGCCGTTGGTCACCGTGATGCTTTTCTTTACGTACAAGATATTGTTCAAAACGATACCCCACTATCTGAGTCGGTTATCAGAAATATTCATTCTTTAGTATTGATAAATCGACCCGACGATAAAGGCGTTTATCGTCGAATTCCTGTTCGCATTATGGGTGCCTATACCGAGCCGGTTCAACCTTATATGATTGAACCCAAAATGGCCGAACTGATTTCAAAGAATGAAGGCCGCGAACAATCAATGCACATCATTGAACGTATCGCACGCTTCCATCTGGAATTCGAGGGAATCCATCCGTTTATTGATGGTAACGGAAGAACAGGACGTCTGATTATGAATCTTGACTTAATTCGTAATGGTTTCCCTCCTATCAATGTTAAGTTTACAGACCGCAAACGCTACTACGATGCATTTGATGCTTACTATAAAGAAGACGATGCAATGCCCATGATCGATCTTATCGCAGAGTATGTCGATGCGAGATTTGAAGATTATTTTAGAGTACTTGAAGAAAGTTAAATAAATTGTATAACAGTCTAAGATGATATATAATAAATGCTAATGTAGGGTCAATAGAGATTCCTGATGAAGTGCCGATCCCTGAAGCCGATATTACGATGAAAACTAGTAAAGGTGTGGAGGTAACTTATGTGCCAACCACCGCACCGGCAACAACAGCAGTTTAGTATTTTTTTAATGAGAATGTGAAAACAAAAAAGCAGAGCGTTCTTACAGGAAACCTCTCGGTTACTATAAGAACACTCTGTATGGTCGAGATGACAGGATTCGAACCTGCGGCTACCGTTTGCGGTGCCCAAAAGGGCTGATGTGCCTCGTAGCGGCACGCCCTTTTGACCGCTGCACCCAACACCCCATGGCTGTATCATCCCCCGGATGCGCCATGGGGTGTTGACCTCGTCCCTCACTGTTCGGGACTCAGAGGCCTGGTTTCAATCTATGATTTCATACAAACAAAAGGACAG
>CAYLYC010000063.1:0-7162 GCA_964387715.1 uncultured Eubacteriales bacterium
TGAAAATCTGGAAAACTACATCAAACGTCTGGAACGGCTGGAAGCGATTGCCAATGAGTTTAACGGCGTAGAACAATCCTATGCGATTCAAGCCGGTCGTGAAATTCGCATCATGGTAAAACCGGAAGTGATTTCTGACGACCAAATGGTGATCACCGCTCGCGAAATCGTGAAGAAAATTGAGGAAGAACTGGATTATCCCGGTCAAGTCAAGGTTCACGTCATTCGTGAAAGCCGCGCCATTGATTACGCCAAATAACCAATTCATGTTTTTAAAAATGCACTCGTTCACCGGACGGGTGCATTGTTTTAGGAGGAATTGCGTATGTTATCTCCCCTTGCTGACCGATTGCGCCCCACATCGTTGGATGATATGGTGGGACAAACTCATTTATTGGGAGAAGGGTGTGCCCTGCGCCGCATTATTGAAAGCGGCAACATCCCCAATTTGATTTTCTACGGCCCTTCCGGTACCGGAAAAACCACTTTGGCATCCATCATTGCCGCCAAAACCGAAAAGAAACTGCATCGGCTCAATTGTACCACCGCCGGTACTGCGGATATCAAGCAGGTGGTGAGCGAAATCGGTACGTTGTCGGCGCAAAAGGGAATCCTGCTTTACCTGGATGAGATTCAGTACTTCAATAAAAAGCAACAGCAATCCTTGCTTGAGCATATTGAAAACGGCAACATTACCCTGATTGCTTCCACCACCGAAAACCCCTATTTTTATGTGTACGGCGCCCTGCTTAGCCGGTCTACCGTGTTTGAGTTCAAACCGGTTCAACCTACAGACACCCTGCCTGCCATTGCCCGTGCGTTCCGCTTCCTGGAGCAGGAACAGGGCGTGTCGGTTGCTTTAGAAACGGGTGTGGATCGGATGATCGGGGAGTTTTCCGGCGGCGATGTGCGCAAAGCCATGAACATTTGTGAACTGTGCCTTTCGGCAACCAAGCCGGAAGGGGATACCCTCACCGTTACGGTGGATACCGTGAAACAACTGACCGGCAACTCTGCCTTGCGATACGACCGCACCGGAGACCAGCATTACGACTGCATCTCCGCCTTTCAAAAGTCTATGCGTGGGTCTGACCCGGATGCCGCTCTGTATTATTTGGGCAGAATTTTATTGGCTGGGGATTTGGCCTCTGCCTGCCGTCGGTTGATGGTGTGTGCCGCTGAGGATGTGGGACTTGCTTATCCTCAGATCATCCCCATCGTAAAGAACGCCGTGGATATGGCGTTGCAACTGGGAATGCCCGAAGCCCGTATCCCGTTGGGGGATGCGGTGGTTCTGGTGAGTATGGCGCCAAAATCCAATGCCGCGCATATTGCCTTGGATGAAGCCATGGCAGATATCGAAGCCGGTAAAGTGGGTCCGGTACCCCGTCATTTGCAGAATAAACATTTTGACGGTCAGGATGCCAAAGTAAAAGGACAGCATTATTTGTATCCCCACGATTACCCCAATTCCTGGGTGCAGCAAACCTATCTGCCGGAGGATCTGGTGGGCAAACGGTATTATCAGCCAGGAAACAACAAAACCGAGCAATCCTTTGCCCGGTATTGGGATGAAATTAAAAAGAAATAAATGAATAAGGGGCGGCAAGAAAGGGTTCTACCTTCTTGTCAACCCCTTATTTTTTGTTTTATCCGTTCTGCACCTTTTGGCATCCGCAGGGTGTGTGACGCAATTCAACACCGTGGGCGATGCCGGGAATGGAAGTGCCTTGTTGCACACTGGTAGGGGAGTGGAGGGAACCGGTGGCTACAAACAGTACCCGGTTTAATTCACCCCTGGATAATTGGTTGAGGATCCGGGTGCACAGCACGCTGGCACTGCAACCGCACCCCGACCCGCCGGCGTGTACATCCTGCTCCTCCACGTGATAAAGCAACAGTCCGCAATCGGCGTGACGGGAAGCGATGTCCACCCCCTCTTTTTTGGTCAACTGCCGAACCAAATGGGTACCGGTTTCCCCTAAGTCGCCGGTGAGTATCAGGTCGAAATCCTCCGGTTGACTTCCGGTTTCATGCAGGTAGGTTACAATGGTGTCTGCCGCGGCAGGTGCCATAGCCGCTCCCATGTTGTTGGCGTCGGTGACGCCTAAATCCTGGATGCGGCCGAAGATCCCTCCGTGGATCTCCACGGCTTCAGGTTGTTTCCCCACCAGGATCGCACCGGCGGCGGTGGCGGTCCATCCGGCGGTTTGGGGTCGTTGACCCCCGTATTCCAAGGGAAAACGAAACTGCCGTTCACTTGCGCAAAAATGAGAGGAGGTAACTGCGGCGGCGGTTTGGGCAATGCCGGTATCCACAAAGCAGGTTGCCAACAGTAAGGTGAGCGCCATGGTGGAACAAGCGCCGTACACACCGATGTGGGGGATCTGAAATCCTGCCAATCCTACGGTGCTTCCCACACATTGGTTTAGCAGATCGCCGGCAAACAGACATTGAATTTTATCCGGTGTCAGATCCGCTTTACCCATGGCAATGGTCAGCGCTTGTCGTTGCAACTCGCTTTCTGCCAGTTCAAAGGATTCTTTTCCCAGATACGGGTCGGCAAAAAGCCGATCAAATTCCTTCCCAAGGGGTCCGTTGCCTTCCTTTTCTCCCCCAACAGCGGCGTGGGCCACAATGCCGGGGGTATTCTCAAATTTAAGGACATATTGTCCAATTCGCTGTGCCATATTATCCACTCCGTTAACCTATGATAGTTATAGTTTCCCCAAAACGGATGGAAGCATACGAAACCGTGGTATATTCCCTGCGGTTTTTTTGTATCAAGAAATCCTCCCTTATGCGGAAACGGAGGTGCTCTGTCGGTCGCCAAAACAAGAAAGGGTGGATGTGTATTGATAAAACCTATTGACATTTCAGGGAAAAATGTTAAAATAATATTGACTAATAAAAGGAGGAACAGCCAAATGAAAAAAACAACAAAATTATTGTCTTTTTTATTATGTCTTCTGCTGACGATCGGTACTGCTATTGTGCCTGTTGCGGCTGATGATTTGGTGCTGGGCATGGAAGGAAAGGTGTTTACCGCATCGGATGAAACGGTGCTTCCTTATCGCATATATGCACCCACAGGACAAGCACCGGAAGAAGGATATTCGGTATATATCCATTTGCATGGTGAAGAAGGCCGCGGAAACGATAACGTTTCCCAAACCAACTCCGGTATGGAGCTTGTGAATAAAATTATTGCGGAAAAAGGGGAAGAAACCATTGTGTTGGTACCCCAATGCGCAGCGGGTTCTCAATGGGTAGATGTTACCTTGTCTCAAGGTGTATATAGCATCAATCAAGTGGCAGAAACCAAACACGCCAAGGCAGTTATGGAATTGCTGGAAGAAATCAAGGCAACCTATGCTGTGAATGAAAGCAAACTGTACTTAGGCGGCCAATCCATGGGCGCTTACGGTGTTTGGGATCTTCTTGCCCGGTATCCGGATACCTTCTCTGCCGCCATTGCTGTGAGCGGTGGGGCAGATATTGCCAAAGCACAATCCATGAAACAGGTTGCTATTCGTGCCTATCATAGTGCGAATGATTCCGTTGTTCCGGTTTGGGGAATCCGTGCTATGGTGGAATCCCTGGAAGAGGTTGGCGGCAATATTACCTATGAGGAAATCGCCGGTTCGGACCATGCGATCTGGTCACAGGCCTATGCTGTGTCTGATCAGGTGGAATGGCTCTTCAGCCAATCCTTATCGGAAAAACAAGCCGAAACCATTTTTGAACAAGGAGATGTGGACGCCGACAGTAAGATCGATGCCAACGATGCATTGGTAGTATTAAAATCGGCGGTAAATAAAGTGGTACTTACAGATGATGCTGCCTTGCGGGCTGATGTGAATTTAGACGATAAGATCGACGCCAATGATGCTTTGGATATTTTGAAGTTTGCGGTTGGAAGAATTGATGCATTCCCTCAACGGGCATCGATAAACGATCCCCTGGTTGATACTTCCACGGGTGAGATTTCCCCGCGCTTGATTACCACCACCTATACCAAAGAAAACGTCATAGCCGACATTATCCCCACGAAAGACGGATACGTGGTTCGGGGCGACGGTGCGGTGGATAGCACTGCCGGTATTCAAAAAGCATTGAACGATTGTAAAGCAGCCGGTGGCGGTACCGTATATCTGCCTGCTGGTCAGTATATGATTACCGCTTCTTTGGATGTTCCTTCCCGTGTAACCCTCATGGGTGATTGGCATGACCCCGATGACGTGGAAGGCGATGATTACGGAACCGTGATCTTTGCCAACGTGCCCTCAAAAGACACCAACGAAGGTGGCTTGTTTGACCTGGGCGGCAGCGGCGGCGTCGTAGGCGTCACAGTGTATTACCCCAATCAATCCCTGGATAACGTCAAACCCTATCCTGCAGTATTCTATACCGACGGTAGAGGTGGCAGTTACATGCTTTCCACCGTTAAGAACTGCACGGTCATTAACGGTTATCGTGGTATTGGCGCATGTTGCCATACGGTCAACTCCAACGCCCACGAACAATTGACGATTGAAAACGTAAAAGGTACCTTCTTGTATACCGCTGCTGAGGTTTACAACCAAGCAGACGTTGGTACTTGGGAAAACGTTGTGGTGAGCGGACGGTATTGGGCTAACGCTCAAGGTCGTTGGATGCAATCGGTGGATGCCACCGCTCTGAACACATATACCTCCAATAACACGGTAGGTATGATGTTGGGCGACCTGGAATGGACCGAATTCTCCGGACTTACCATTGAGAATTGCAACATTGGTCTTAGAATCGTACAAGGTCAACGGATCCAGTTTGCCGGTTCGCTTTATGACGTTTCTATCACCGATTGCAACACCGGTATTGTGGTAGAAGATCTGGATACTCGTTGGGGTATGCTGATCGCCAATAGCGTAATTGACAACGGTATTCAAAACAACACCAAAGGTCTTGTAAAAACCGTGAACGTTACCATGACAGGTACCAAAGCAAGTTCCGGTTCGGTTCAATTTGCAGAAGAAAGTTCAATCAAAGATATCGAATTGCCCACAGTTGCCATAAAACAACCCCAATCCTATCTGGTGGTTGCTGATTTGGCAAAAGACGGTAAAACCGATGTTTCGGCAGCGTTGCAACGTCTTTTGAACGCAATGCCTTCCTCCGGCGGAATCGTGTACCTGCCTGCCGGTAGTTATCGTTTGGATCAACCCATTACGGTACCTGCTGGTGTGCAATTGCGTGGTAGCGCTTCGGTTGCTACCCGTGGCTTTGGTGGAAATAGCGAAGGTACGATCATTCTTTCCTACTATGGGGATAATTTGGAAGAAGACCAAGATCCTTTGACCGAAAAGGCCTTGATCACCCTGAACGGTGACAATGCAGGTCTGTACGGTATTCGTATTACCTATCCTCGCAATGGCCCCTATGATTCGAACCTGATGACCACCTATGCGGTACGAGGAAACGGCAAAGGGGTTTATGTGGAAAACACCACCATCACCGCTTCAGCGTATGGTATTGATTTCCGTAATTGCGACAATCACTTGATCAAAAAGGTAGTCACCTGCTGCTACTATAACACCTTCCTGGTTGGCGGCAACAACGGTGTCATTACCGGTTGTTTGCAAAACGGTACGGTAATTGGTCGTTGCGGTGATCCCGGTCTGGAAAATTGGTTGGCCGAAACAGATGATATCTTCACTCGGTTGTTTGACCCCATTTTGCGTGAAAAAGCCCAATATATCATCGTGGAAAAAGGCAGCAACCAAACCATTTACAACACCTTCGTTTATGGCTGTAACACCATGATTACCGTAAATGGCGCAAATGATTTGTTGGCGGTCAACATCGGTAGTGATAACCTGGGCAGCTACGGTAGCCAGATCGACATGAAGAGCGGTACTGCCACCGTCATCAATGCCATGCGGTATAACGGTCGTTCTTATAAGAAGACCGCCGGTGAATTGGGATTGTATAATCGTATAGCCATCGACTACAAAACCGAGAAAAACGGCATTTATTGATCCTGCGAAAATTGCACGTTTCGGGTGAATGGGGATACCCTTTCCCATCATTCTCCTGTGTTTACGGTGTGATGCATCGCTTTCATCACAAGAAGGAAGTTTGGCTTCAAAAACCCAAAGGGACTTTGTCTGCTGAATTCCCTGCTTGTTAAGGGATAAAATAAGAGGAACTGTAAAGAAACGGAATGTTTTTTTACAGTTCCTTTTTTGTATCAAAAAATCTTTGGTGATGAAAAACCCTCTACCGTGTTAAAACGGGGGAACAAAGCAATGGCAGGGAAAAGCAAAAAATAAAGTGGCTGTAAATAACGCTTCGTCATTTACAACCACTTTTATTACATCTCAATGATGGATGATTGAATATTACAGTTTATCCACGTCTGCGTCGGTAATCATGTGGAAACCGGCGGCTTCCAGAGCGGCTTCGGCAACCGCATTATCCGCTACCCGTAAAACCATATAGGCGTGTTTTTCGGTACGGGACATGAACGCATACAGATATTCCATGTTGATACCGGCTTGATCCAGCACCGCCAGGGCTTTGGAAAGTTTGCCCGGTTGGTCGCCGATCTTCACGCCAACCACGTCGGTGGTGTTCAGCAGGTGGCCTTCCTCGGTCAGGGTTTTCACGGCGGTGTCGGTATCGTTAACGATCAAACGGAGAATACCGAAATCACGGGTGTCGGCAATGGACAGCGCCCGAATATTAACATTGTGGGCGGCGAGGGTTTCGGTGATCTCCACCAATGCCCCTTGTTTGTTTTCTACAAAAACGGTGACTTGTTTTAAAGACATACCAACTTCTCCTTTCGATTAAACCAATTTGCGTTTGTCGATTACACGAACGGCTTTCCCTTCACTGCGGGTGATGGATTTGGGCGGTACCAGGTGAACAGCAGGGTTGATGCCCAGCATGACCTTCATGGCGTTAGACAGGGCCTTTTCTTGCTCGGTTACACCGCTAACCGTGTCGGTGAATTGTTCCGGATTCATTTCTACGTTTACGTCAAAGGTATCGGTGTTGCCTTTGCGGTCTACCACGATCTGGTAGTTGGGTTGATAACCCTCTTTCAGCAACACAGTTTCAATTTGACTGGGGAATACGTTAACCCCGCGGATGATGAGCATATCATCGGTACGGCCCA
>CAYLYC010000064.1:0-7147 GCA_964387715.1 uncultured Eubacteriales bacterium
GCAGCTGGAGCAGATGTCAACATGGATATCTTTTTTGGTGGAGCGGGTTTCGATTGTGTTACCGCAAGCACATTTGATGGTGGTCGTTTCATATTCCGGATGAATTCCTTGTTTCATTCCTGTCACCTCTTTCACTAAAAAACCATCGATAGTTATATTACCACAAACTCCTGCAAATTGCAAGGAAAATTTACAGGTTTTATTCGATTTTTTTCCGGTTTGCAGATGTTGTGGAATCAGCGCAGTTTTGCCACTATATGGTGGGGGCGGCGGCCAACACCTTGGCGGCAATTCCGGATGCCACGCCCAATCCGGAGCCGGCATTTTCTACCACCACCACAAAAGCGTAGGGTTTTTCGGCGCTGTCACAAAAGCCCACGAACCAGGAATGGGGGGTGCTTTTGTCCCCTACCTCCGCCGTGCCGGTCTTGGCGCACAGGGAAAGTCCGGGGAAGTTGCCGTCGCCGTAATAATCGGTAACCGCTTTGCGCATCATTTGTTTTAACTGCACCGCCGCTTCCTCGTCCATCATATCCACCCGTTCCCCCCGGCTGACCCGGTGGTTCTGGATGCTCTGTACAAAATAGGGCCATTGGCACACTCCGTTGCCGGCGATGCCCCCCATAAAGGTTAAGTACTGGAAGGGATTGACCGTATCGTTATACTGGCCGATGCCCGACCAGCCGAAATCGATATCGTTGGCTTCGGTTACGTTGTACACACTTTGGGTACAGTCAATGCCGTCCACCGACAAGGTGCGGTTAAAGCCCACCTGCTTGGCGGTTTGCATCAAAGTGTCCCTTCCCAACGCCAGGGCAAACTGGGCAAAAGCGGCGTTGCAGGAATGAACCAGGGCGTTCTCCAGGTGGGACGAGCCGTGATTGCCCAGGCAACTGAGCCATTCCCCTCCAATGGTCACCCCTCTGGCGCAGGAATAGGACTGTTCCTGCCAATTGGCAACGTTTTCCAGGGTGGAAAGGGCGGTCACCAGTTTGAACACCGAACCGGGGGCGTAAGACCCGGACAGCAACCGGTTGACGTACACGCTTTTTTCCACCGAACTGCCGGTTTGGGTGGCAGGGTCAAAGGTGGGGGTGGAGACCATACATAAGATCTCCCCGGTCTGGTAGTTGTACACCCCAACCGTACCGGCACGGCTGCCAAGGGCGTTCATGGCGGTGACCGAAAGGGATGCGTCGATGGTAAGCTGCATATCGTTGCCTTTGCCGCTCATATCGTACACCCCGTTGAGCCGGTCGTAGCCGGACAATTGCTTCCAAAAAGCGGAATGAACCCCGGTGGACACGTACCCTTGCAGGTCCCCTACCGCATGGACGGTGGCTTTACGCACCGCTTCATCCTCATGGAACAAACGTTCTCCATCCACCGTTTGTGCCAACACCACTCCGTTCCGATCGGTGATCACACCGGCTTTGGTTAGTTTACCGTCGGTATACAGATGGGTATTGGTGGGATATTTTGCCCAGGTAGTCCCTGCCAGGGCCAGCCGGCCGTAAAACAGACCCAGTCCGGCGCAAAAGAAGAACAGAATGATCAGCACCGTTACAGAACGACGGGCGGTTCGTTTCATTCTTCCTCCCTCCTTTCAGCAAACAGAGGGGAAGGTGTTGCTTCCGCCCCTTTGAAGAAAGCGATCAGCATAAAAGCGGCAATCAAACTGGAGCCGCCCCGGCTGACAAACATCATGGTAACCCCGGTTAAGGGGAGAATATCGGTAGAGCCAAACAGGTTCAGGGCGGTCTGTACCAGCATCATGGCGGCGGCACCGCACACCCCGATGGCTTGAAAAGCGGATTTGGTGCGCCCTGCAAGATAACGGGCGTATACCCCCAGCGCCACAAAGCACAAAGCGGCACAAAGCGCAATGATACTGCCCCATTCTTCACACAGCACCCCAAACACCAGGTCGGTATCCGAAGCGGCAACCTCTAACAGGTGACCGTTTCCGCCCCCTACCCCAAACAGTCCACCGCTGGCGGCGTAAAGCAGGGTACGGGTCTGCTGATAACCGGAGGTGTCGGCGTATTCCCACACGTGCATCCAGGCGCCAAACCGATTGGCGATGTGGGGATACACCAGCAACAGTACGCTGCCGGCGACTACGGCGCCACCGGCCATACCGCCGATGAGCAAGGGTGAGGTGAAGCGCATGGACAGAATGACCAGCATGGTGACAAAAAAGATCAGCACCGCACCAAAGTCCACCATCACCACCAACGCCCCCATGGTTAGGGCGGCAAACAGCAGGAAAAACCACCGGTTTTTAGGGTATTGCGCCGCCACATACAGGGCGCATCCCCCCACCAGCAGTAAGGCGATCTTTGCAAATTCCGAGGGTTGTACGCTAAAAGGCCCCAGGAACAGCCAGTTGCGAGAACCAAAGGTGGCTGTGCCAAACAGGGCGGTAAACCACATCACCCCCAGGGTGAGTGCCGCAATGGGCAGACGCAGGGCAAAGCACCAGTTTTCATGGCGCACAAGGAAGGTGAGCAACCCGGCGGCAACCCCGCCGATGGCAAGGCAGAGCAGTTGTTTGTCCAGTTCCTCCGGGGCAGAAGCGGCACACACCGCCAATCCCAGCGTGGTGAGGAACAATACCGGGATCTCGCACAGCAAGGGGGTCTTGCCCACAAATCGATTGAACAGATAATACACCCACTGTGCCCCCATCAACCCCCCAAAGCATAGGGGTAACTGGGCAGGCAGGTCAGAGGCATAGCGCAGACACAACTGTGCCCCCATCAACAGTTGAAACAGGGTGAGGATGACCAGCAGCCAACCGTCCCCCAGCCGGGAAGACGAGGAGGAGATGTCCTCCGTTGGGTACACGTGGGAGATAAAGGTGAGTTGTTCCTCCCCAAAGCCCACCTGATCCCCTTCCATCAGCAGGGCGCAGTCCTCCACCGGTGTGCCGTTCACCGAAACCTCTCCCCCTATGGGGGCGATCCACCAGTCGCCGCCTTGCTGATACAGCATGGCGTGGCGTTTGGAAATGGTGGCCACCGGAATGGTGACGTCACAGTTGGCTTTGCGGCCGATATACCCCTCTCCCACCGTGATGGGCAGTTCCACCCCATCCACGGTGACAAATTTTGCAACCGTTGGGGCCGCAGGACGACCCAGGGCACGGAACCGGAAAAACCAGCCCACCGCCAACAGCACCGCCAATACCGGCAGTGCCACCCGGGTGATGGCCAGTACACCTAAATACAGTCCGTTCATGTTGTCACCGCCTTTTGTGGTCTTGTTTTATATATTATAGCACAGTGTGAATCCAAAATCAACACATGGGAACGGGCGGGGGGTTTTGGTTGGTATGAAACACAAAAAACGGGCGAACACAGTTCGCCCCTACGATCATAAAAATGTGCCGTAGGCACACCGCAATTATTCATTATGCATTATTCAATATTCATTAAAGAAAAAACGGGCGACCAATGGTCGCCCTTTCGTTATAATTTCTAACACAGCGCATCCTGATTTGATCGGATAAGCCGTTTTCTTTGTCCCCGAAGGCGTATTGTTTATACGTCGAGTGGGCAAAAAAACGGGTTGAGCAGTAGAATTGGTGGAATTGGATGTAGAAGGGCTTTTCTCCGCCCCGAAGCCGTATGCGGATACGGCGAGAGGGAGGAAAAAGTCCTAAAAGCGAATTGTTAATCATCCCCGTAGGGGATGCCATAAAAAGTGCCCTGCAACCGAAATTGCAAGGCACGTTATAGTTTCTAACACAGCGCATCCTGATTTGATCGGATAAGCCGTTTTCTTTGTCCCCGAAGGCGTATTGTTTATACGTCGAGTGGGCAAAAAAACGGGTTAGACGGTTAAATCACACACCGGAATAGGCGGAGAAGCCGCCGTCGACGGGCACAACTACGCCCGTGACAAACCCGGCTTTATCCGGATCAACGATCCACATGAGCGTACCCAACAATTCTTCCGCTTCACCGAAACGACCCATGGGGGTAGCCCGCAAGATCTTTTCGGTACGGGGGGTGGGGTTGCCCTGATCGTCAAACAGCATGGCCCGGTTTTGATGGGTTACAAAAAAGCCGGGGGCGATGGCGTTGACACGGATGCCTTGTCCTGCAAAGTGGACTGCCAACCATTGGGTGAAGTTGGAGATACCGGCTTTTGCGGCGGAATAGGCAGGGATCTTGGTGAGGGGGGTAAAGGCGTTCATGGAGGAGATATTCAGGATACAGCATCCCTCTCTGCCGATCATATCCCGTGCAAACACTTGGGTGGGGATGAGGGTACCCAGGATGTTCAGGTCAAACACAAAGTTAAAACCGGCTTTATCCAGGTTAAAGAAGGTAAGGATATCCTCCCGATCCTGGTCCCCTTCCTCAAAGGTTTCGTGAGCGGTGGTGCATTTGGGGCTGTTGCCCCCTGCCCCGTTGATGAGCAGGTCGCATTTGCCAAGGTCTGCCAACACTTGTTGATGGACTGCTTCCATGAGATCCTTTTCCAGCACGTTGGCTTTATAGCCCACGGCTTTACCGCCGGCGGCATTGATCTCTTCCGCTACGGCTTTGACTGCTTCTTCATTTAAGTCCAGCAGGGCTACGGCATAGCCGTTTTTCGCAAGTTCTTTGGCGAAGGAGGAGCAAAGCACCCCACCGGCGCCGGTAACAACAGCAATTTTACTCATGGTTATTCCCCTTTCTCAATGGCTTCCCACAAACCGTTCAGGTAAGCGGCGCCCAAGGCACGGTCGTACAGTCCGTAACCCGCTCTGCCATGTTCACCCCAGATCATCCGGCCATGGTCAGGACGGATGTAGCCGGTAAAGCCGCCGTCGTGGAGGGCTTTGAGCATACCGTACATATCCAGAGAACCGCAATCGGTATAGTGACCGGTCTCCTGGAAGCAACGCTCACCAGTGATCTTAATATTACGGGCGTGGAAGAAGTGGATCTTATCCCCGAACTCTTTGATCATGGCGATCAGGTCATTGTCCGGATTGGCGCCCAAAGAACCGGTGCAGAAGGTGATGCCGTTGCGTTTGCTGCTGCAGATCTCATTCATGCGGCGATAACTTTCCGCTCCGGTGATGATACGGGGCAGACCAAAGATGCCCCAGGGGGGATCGTCGGGATGGATGGCCATATTCACATCACATTCCTCGCACACCGGGATGATGGCGCCAATAAACCGTTCAAAGTTTTTCCACAGGGCTTCTTCATCAATATCTTTGTATTGTTCCATGAGAGCCCGCAGACCCTCTTTGGTGTAACTTTCATCCCAGCCGGGCAGGGACAGTTCGCTTTTTACCGGGTCAAGGGACAACACGATGTCGTTATCAAAGGCGAGGGAGTTGGAACCGTCGGCATTTTCTTTGGCAAGGTCAGACCGCAACCAGTCAAACACCGGCATAAAGTTGTAGCAGATGCACTTGACCCCTGCCTTTGCCAGGCGGCGGATGTTTTCGCAATAATTTTCGATATACCGTTCACATCCGGGCGCACCCAATTTGATGTCTTCATGCACCGGCACACTTTCCACCACTTCAAATTCCAAACCGTGTGCGGCGGCTTGTTCTTTCATGCGGTTGATGGATTCTTCCGGCCAAACCTCCCCAACCGGCACATCATAAACCGCACTAACGATGCCGCTCATGTGGGGGATCTGTGAAATGTTTTCCAGGGTTACAGGGTCAGAGTCGCCATACCAACGAAAGGTCATTTTCATAGCAATTTCTCCTTTAATTCAAATATTTCCGAATGTTATCAATGCAAATATCGGTAATCAGTTTTTTCAGTCCGGCCGGGTCGGGGTCATATTCCCCACGGTCCACAAAGCCGGCGATATAACTGCACAGGATACGGCGGAAGAAGTCGTGACGGGGGTAAGAGGTGAAGGAACGGCTGTCGGTGAGCATACCGTTAAAGGTGCCCAGCGCCCCGGTGGCAGAGGTGATCTTCAGTTGGTTGTAGATGCCTTCCACATGGTCGCAGAACCACCAGGCGGCGCCCAATTGCAATTTGCCCGGCTGTGAGCCCCAGAAGTTGCCCACCATGGTGGCAAGTTCATAATACTGGGCTTCGTTCAGGGTGTAAACGATGGTTTTGGGCAGACCGGTCTCTTTTTCCACCTCATCCAAAAACCGGGCAAGGGATGCCACCGAAATGGCAGGGCCTACCGAGTCGTTACCGCAGTCTGCCCCAAGAGAGGCAAAGCGGATGGTGTTGTTGTTGCGAATGGCGGAGAAATGGAGTTGCATGGCCATATCCCGACGGGCATATTCCTTGGCGAAGTGGGTGAGCATATAGTCGCAGTACAGTTCCTCCTCCTCGGGGGTGATCTCCTTGCCCTTCAGGGCTTTTTTATACACCCCTTTGGCATCCTCAAAGGTGGCGGTCACCGGAGAAAGGGACGCCAAACTGATGTCGGACACCAGGCAACCGTTGCGGCAGAAGAAATCCAACCGGCTGTTCATGGCATCAAGAAATCCCTCAAAGGTGTCACATTCCACACCGGAAACGTCGCTGATCTTTTCCACATAAGGGGCAAAGCCGGGCTTTGCCACCCCGGTACATGCCATATCCGGACGGAACGAGGGCAGCACCTTCACCGGGAAGGATTCATCTCCGGCGATGGCTTGATGGTAAGCCAGGTCGTCTGCCGGGTCGTCGGTGGTGCAAATGGCTTCCACCCCGGAGCCCATCATCAGCTTCCGGGCGGAAAAACTGCCGTCTGCCATTTTGGCATTGGCGGCTTCCCAGATCTCCTCCCCGGAAGCGGCGTTCATGGGTTTTACAATATCAAAGTAGGTTTTCAGTTCCAGGTGAGCCCAAGCGTACACCGGAGAGCCAATGATGCGGGGCATCACCGATGCAAAGGCAATGAATTTATCGTGCCAGGAAGCATCCCCGGTGATCAGTTCCTCGTCCACACCGCAGGCACGCATCATCCGCCATTTGTAGTGGTCACATTCCAGCCACAATTCCCCGATATTATCATACACCCGATCCTGGGCAATATCCTTGGGAGAAAGGTGACAGTGGTAATCGAAAATGGGCAGGTCTTTGGCGTAATCGTTATATAACTGTACCGCTGTATCGCCAGTCAGCAGATACCGGTCATCAAAAAAACTGTTTTTCATCCCGTACGTTCCTTTCGT
>CAYLYC010000065.1:0-7129 GCA_964387715.1 uncultured Eubacteriales bacterium
ATGGTTGGCGTTTTTGGTTGTGGCAACCTCCGTTTCAGATACGCTGGGTACAAATGAATCATTATACATGATTTTTTTCGTCTTCGCGAAAGGGGTGGGACATACCGGGATGGGTTTTGCTGACCAAGCCCTTGTTTCACGGGAAAATGATGGAAAAATTTTTATGAAATAACAAAAAATTCGTCTGAATGTATTTACATTTTAAGAGGAAAATGATACAATGTTATCTGGAAAAATCTCATAAAGGAGAGGAAATATAAATGTCCAGAAAAACCAAAACGATGGACGGTAACAGCGCCGCCGCACACGTTTCGTATGCCTTTACCGACGTTGCCGCCATCTACCCCATTACCCCTTCCTCCAACATGGCGGAGGAAACCGACAAAATGGCTGCTGCGGGTCAAAAGAATCTGTTTGGCCAGGAAGTTCGTGTTGCTGAAATGCAATCCGAAGCCGGTGCAGCCGGCGCAGTACACGGTTCACTGGCAGCCGGTGCTTTGACCACCACCTACACCGCTTCTCAAGGCCTGTTGCTGATGATCCCCAACATGTACAAAATGGCAGGTGAATTGCTCCCCGGCGTAATTCACGTTTCTGCCCGTGCGTTGGCAAGTCATGCATTGTCCATTTTTGGCGACCACTCCGATATCTACGCCTGCCGCCAAACCGGTTACGCTATGCTGTGCTCCAACAACCCCCAAGAGGTTATGGACCTGGGTGCTGTTGCTCACCTGGCCGCCATTAAAGGCCGCGTACCCTTCCTTCATTTCTTTGACGGTTTTCGCACTTCTCACGAGATCCAAAAAATCGAAGTTTGGGATTATAACGATTTAGGGGAAATGCTGGATTGGGATGCTGTTGACGCTTATCGCCGCCGCTCTCTCAACCCGGAACACCCGGTACAACGGGGTACTGCACAAAACCCCGACATCTTCTTCCAAGCCAGAGAAGCTTCCAATATGTACTACGAAAACATTGTTGGCACGGTGGAAGATTATATGAAGATGGTCAACAAAAAGTTGGGCACCAAATATAAACTATTTGAATACCACGGCGCAAAGGATGCCACCAAGGTCATCATCGCCATGGGTTCTGCCTGTGACACCATTGAAGAAACCGTTGATTACCTGAACGCCACCGGCGATAAAGTGGGTCTTATCAAGGTTCACCTGTACCGTCCCTTCTCGGTCAAACACCTGATTGCCGCTTTGCCCAAAACGGTGAAATACATCTCTGTTTTGGACCGTACCAAGGAACCCGGCTCTTTGGGCGAACCCTTGTATCTGGATGTGGTTGCCGCCTTGCGTGACACCGCTTTTGCTGATATCCCGGTATTCTCCGGCCGTTACGGTTTGGGCTCTAAAGACACCACTCCTGCCCAGATCATCGCCGTTTACGAAAACATGAAAGACCGTTGCGCCAAAAAACGCTTTACCATTGGTATTGAAGACGACGTAACCAAACTGTCCCTGAAGGTAAAACCCGCTGTGGACACCACGCCCGACGGCACCACCTCCTGCAAATTCTGGGGTCTGGGCTCTGACGGTACGGTTGGCGCAAATAAAAACTCCATCAAGATCATTGGTGACAACACCAATATGTTTGCACAAGGGTATTTCTCTTACGACTCCAAGAAATCCGGCGGTATCACCGTATCTCACTTGCGTTTCGGTAAGAAACCCATCAAATCCACCTATCTCATCAACCAAGCCGACTTTGTTGCTTGTCACAACCCCTCTTACGTGGACAAGTATGATATGGTCAGCGACATCAAAAAGGGCGGCACCTTCCTGCTGAACTGCTCCTGGGATGTGGAAGAACTGGGCAAACACCTGCCGGCGGACATGAAGCAATATATTGCTAAAAACGACATCAACTTCTACACCATTGACGCAACCCACATCGCCAAGGAATTGGGACTGGGCGGCCGCACCAACACCATTCTGCAAGCCGCTTTCTTTGCGCTGTCCGGCATCATCCCCACCGATAAAGCCGTTGGGCTGATGAAAGACGCCGCTACCAAATCCTACGGCAAAAAAGGCGAAAAGATCGTTGCCATGAACCACGCCGCTATTGAACGGGGTATTGACGGCTTCCAAAAGGTAGACGTTCCTGCTGACTGGAAAAACGCTGTGGCCCAAGCCAAAGAAGAAATCGCTTTGGAAGGCAGAGAAGAACTGATCGATTACGCCAAGAAGGTACTCATCCCGGTTAACGCTCAAAAGGGTGATTCCCTGCCGGTTTCCACCTTTGTTGACATGGCTGACGGTACCGTGCCCCTGGGTTCTTCCGCTTTGGAAAAACGGGGTATTGCTGTGGACGTTCCCACATGGGTTCCCGACAATTGTATCCAATGCAACTTCTGCTCTTACGTATGTCCCCATGCGGTTATCCGTCCGGTGGCTCTTACCGATGAGGAAGCCGCTAACGCACCTGCCGGCATGGAAATGAAAGATATGACCGGTGTTCCCGGCATGAAATTCGCCATGACCGTTTCGGTTCTGGACTGCACCGGTTGCGGTGTTTGTGCTCAGGTCTGCCCCGGCAAGAAGGGTGAAAAGGCACTGGTGATGAATCCGCTGGATACCCAGATCACCAAACAACAAGAATTTGCTTACGGCCAAAAACTGCCCAAGAAAGAAGCAGTTGCCGCTAAATTTGCTGACACCACCGTAAAGGGCAGTCAGTTCCGTCAACCCCTGCTGGAGTTCTCCGGTGCTTGTGCCGGTTGCGGCGAAACCCCCTATGCCAAACTGGCAACCCAACTGTTCGGCGACAGAATGTACATCGCCAACGCCACCGGTTGCTCCTCTATCTGGGGCGGTTCTGCTCCCTCCACCCCCTACACCGTGAATGCCGAAGGCAAAGGTCCTGCATGGGCAAACTCCCTGTTTGAAGACAATGCTGAATACGGTTACGGCATGATGCTTGCCAACAAGACCTTGCGTGAACGCTTGGCGAAAAACGTGGCAGAATTGGCCGAAAACCACAAGGCAGACGATGTGAAAACTGCCGCTAAAGCATGGTTGGATACCATGGAAGACGGCAAGACCAACGCTGTGGCTACCGATGCACTGAAAGCCGCTCTGGCCGCCAATCCCTGCGGTTGCGACGCTTATAAATTCGTTACCGAAAACGCCGACTACCTTGCCAAGAAATCCATCTGGATCCTGGGCGGTGACGGCTGGGCATACGACATCGGTTACGGCGGTCTGGACCATGTTCTGGCTTCCAATGAAGACGTGAACATCCTGGTGTTCGACACCGAAGTGTACTCCAACACCGGCGGTCAGGCATCCAAAGCCACTCCCACCGGCGCAGTTGCTCAATTTGCCGCTGCCGGTAAGAACGTGAAGAAGAAAGACCTTGCCGCCATCGCCATGAGCTACGGTTACGTTTACGTTGCTCAAGTTGCTATGGGCGCCGACATGAACCAATGTCTGAAGGCCTTCCACGAAGCCGAAAGTTATCACGGTCCTTCCATCATCATCGCTTATGCGCCCTGCATCAACCACGGTATCCGCGGCGGTATGGGCATCAGCCAATTGGAAGAAAAGAAAGCAGTTGCCGCCGGTTACTGGCACAACTTCCGCTTTGACCCCCGTAAGGCAGATGCCGGTGAAAACCCCTTCACCCTGGACTCCAAAGCACCCACCGAATCTTACGGCGACTTTATCCGGGGCGAAGTTCGTTACACCGCTCTGGAACGGGCATTCCCCCAACGTGCTACCAAGTTGTTTGAAGCTGCTGAAGCTGACGCCAAAGCAAAATACGACAAATTGGTAAAACTCAGCGAGAAATAATCTCAACACGACCCCCCGAAAGGAACTTCCTTTCGGGGGTTTTTTGTTGATGTGCGCTTCATCTTGATTTTTTATATATAAATGCTATAATGGAAATAAAGGAGATGGTTTTATGAAAAAATTGATTTCTCTGTTCCTGGCTGTTATGTTGGTTGGCACCCTTGTGCCGGTGGGTGCTGTTTCAATTGACGACTACGGTGCGACCGAGGACGGTTGGGTGTATTACACCACCGGTACCCAGGTCACCATTACCGCTTACACAGGAACCCAACTTGCCGTAACCGTTCCCTCCACCATGGATGGCAAACCGGTTACCGAAATTGGCGAGTGGGCGTTCCGGTACGCTTCAGCAGAGTCGGTGGTTGTGCCGGAAGGGGTTACTGCCCTTGGGACGGGCGCATTTTTCGGCTGTTCGCTGGAAACCATCACGTTACCCTCCACCTTGACCGAAATAGGCGATCGCTGTTTTGAAGGATGTACCTCCCTTTCTGCGATCACCATTCCAAACGGAGTTACCCGGCTGGGTTGGAACTGTTTCCGTTTGTGTACCGAGATGAAAACCGCCGTTTTGCCCAACACGCTGACTGCGATTGGTGAAGAATGTTTCGCTTATTGCTATAATCTGGAAAGCGTGAACCTCCCCGATGGCTTAACCGAAATCGGTGTCAGCGCTTTTGAAGAATGCAGTATGTTACCTTCCCCTGTATTCCCCGCCGGTTTGACCTCCATTGGCGACCGTGCTTATGCCTATTGTTCCGCCATCTCGGAAGTGACCATTCCCGCCGGTGTTACCCACATCGGTGACAAGTGCTTTTTGTTGTGCGATGGCATTACCGCCTTTACGGTGGCAGAGGAAAACGCCAATTACTGCTCGGTCAAGGGTCTGCTTTATTCCAAAGACCAAACCGTGTTGATTCAAATTCCTTTCCAGGATTATTATCTCACCGGGGTTAAGATCCCCGAGGGGGTTACCACCATTGCCAGTTCCGCTTTTTACGGCTGTCAGATCACCAAGGGAATCACCATTCCTGCCACCGTTACCAACATCGAGCCGGGTGCTGTGGCGTACTGCCGAAACCTGGTTCAAATCAAGGTGGACGAAGACAATCCTGCCTATTGCGCTGTGGATGGCGTACTGTTTAGCAAAGACAAGACCCAACTGATTCAATATCCTTTGGGAGATGATGAAAGAGAGGCATACACCGTTCCTGCCACCGTAACGGAAATTTGCGACGAGGCCTTCCGTATGGCCGACTCGCTTATGAGCATCACCTTTTCTGCGGGGCTGAAAAAAATCGGTAAATACGCCTTTGCTTCCTGCCGGATCCGATCCTTTACTCTGCCCAACGGGCTGGAAGAAATCGGGGAATACGCCTTCTATTACGACAACCAAACCACTTCCTTCTCCCTGCCCGATTCGGTAACCTACATCGGTCGAAAGGCATTTCACAGCACCGGATATTATTTTGACCAGTCCAACTGGCAAAACGGTTTGCTGTTCATCGGCAATCACCTGATTCATTGCGATACCTTCTACGACCAGCCGGTGGTGCTTCCGGAAAGCACCGCTTCCATTGCAGAGGAGGCATTTTACGATTGCTATAACCTGCCCTCAGTAACCATTCCCGAGGGGATCGAGCATCTGTACGCCGACACCTTTAACGACTGTATCGCCCTGCAATCGGTCACTTTGCCCAGCAGTTTGAAAACCATTGGCGAACGCACCTTTGCTTACTGCTCCAATCTGACCAAAATCTCCCTGAAATCGGTGGAGAAAATTTCAGACGAAGCTTTTTTTGCTTGTGATGGCCTGACCACCGTTAAATTGGGGGATTCACTAACCACCTTGGGAACTTCGGCTTTTGAAAACTGCACCAACCTGCGCCGAATCACCATTCCTGCCGCAACCGAGGAGATCGGTGAGAATGCGTTACGGTATTGCCACCGGGAATTGGTTGTGCTGGGATATATCAATTCCGCCGCACAGAACTATGCCGCCGCACAGGATCTCCCCTTTGTGGCGCTGGATGACCTGACCTTCGGTGATTTGTCCGGCGACACCGCTGTTAACGCCGGGGACGCTTTGGAAGCATTGAAAGCCGCCGTTGGCAAAACCAGATTGGATCACACCGGCGTCGTCGCCGCCGATGTGGACAACAACTTAAAAGTGGATGCCGGCGACGCCCTGCTGATGCTGAAAAAAGCCGTTGGCAAACTGGACCTGTTCCCCGTGGAAGAATAACTCGCATCGTGAAAGACAACAAACGCCTTGCAGACAACCTGCAAGGCGTTCTTTATTTCACAGATTCTTGCTCTGCACCTACTTCAAACACCGCTACGTTCGAGCGACCAAGCCCAGGCGGTTTGGTTATCGGGCACAGAGCAAAAGAAACATTTTTATTAAAATCCGTGGATTTCACCCCATAAAAACACCCTGCAAGATTTATATGTCTTGCAGGGTGTTTGCTTATTTAGATGATGCTTTATATTTTGCGATGGTTTTCTTCGAAAATCCAACCAAGCAACTGTTGTTGCGCTTGTAAATTTCTATAATGGTGTTTTTGATTTCATCCAGTTTATCCTTACCCATCGTTGCTACAGCAATTGGTTGGCTTGTTTTGGTTTTATCGATCAGCACTCGCTTGAGAGTTACTCGACCTCGATTGTGGCTGCCCACTCTGCAAATTTATCGCTGTAATACTCCCAAGTATCGTCAAAGCAATAGAACGATATGCGGTAATATTCATTTGCACCTTCTCTAACGGCTGTATAGAACTTATAAACATCTCCATCAACTTCGTTGACATATGTAAAGTAGTAGTCTCCGTTAGCATCCTGAGCCACTATGCCATTGTTGGCGTCTGCGCTCGATCCGGCATAGTCTGCCAAAGTAGAATCGGGATAATCACTCTTCGGCTCAGTATTAGCGATAACACACCAATCACCACTATCGCCGCCAAAAAAGTCATTCTGTACGCTTTCGTACTCTTCAAATGCAATCGCATCAGGAATAACAACCGTAGCACCGGTATCGCCTAAAGAAATTGCCAAGTCCTCAGTATGTTGTTCCCCTTGGGACACATTTTCATCTCCTGTGTTATCATTGCTACAAGCAGTTAATGCAAACAGCATACAGAATACCAATAATAGCGCGGATAATCTTTTCATTTTCTATTCCTCCATGAATTATTCAATTAGATTTATGCGACGGAACTATTATACTCCTTTGCTACAAAAATTGCAACGGTTTTTCAAAAGCTCTATTGCAAAAGCAAAAAACGCCTTGCTTCAAACACCGCCACGTCCGAGCGACCAGGCAGTAGATT
>CAYLYC010000066.1:0-7125 GCA_964387715.1 uncultured Eubacteriales bacterium
CGTAATAGGTATACACTTCTGAACAGAAGATGGTATCATCCTTGCTCACAATGCCGTTTGCCAAGGCAATACTGGCGGTGGCAGGTTTAAAGGTGGAACCGGGGGCATAAACCCCGCTGAGCGCCCGGTTAAACAAGGGTCGGCGAGGATCGTTCAGCAAGGTGTCATACGCCGTTTGATAGGTTTCCATATCGTAGGAAGGATAGGTTACTGCCGCCAACACCGCACCGGTGTTTACGTTCATCACCACAATACTGCCTGCATTGGCAGAATTGGTGTTCCGGTCGCTGGTGCTGCCCAGCTGGTTGATCAGTTCTTCCAGGGAATTTTGGGCAACCGTTTGAATGTTCCGGTCAATGGTAAGAAGCACCGAGTTACCCGATTCCGGTTGTTTGGTCACTTCGGTGGAAAGCACGTTACCGGCGGCGTCCCGGGTGGTTTTCAACTCCCCGCTTTTACCCCGCAAATAGGATTCCGCATATTTTTCAATGCCCGATTTTCCCACCGTATCATTGTAGGAGTAGCCCTGATCTTTCAGTTCATCCCATTCTTCGGAATAGATGGGGCCGATGGTGCCGATCAAATGGGGGGCAATGGTACCGGAAACGTAACTACGTTCGGTCACAACGGCGGTTTCCACCCCCGGCAATTGTTCGGAGGATTCCTCCACCTTGGTCACGATATCCAAACTCACGTCTTTGGCAAAGGTATAGGGAATGGTGTCGGCGTAATCCGCCACCAGCATGGTCAGCCGAACCCCCATGATCCGCCGTTTTTGGGCATCGGTATAGTCCGACAGGTCAAACTGTTTGACCATTGCATCCCAGCAGTTGGTTGCCGTTGCATAATGGGCAAGACCCAATTCCTTCACCATGGTAGCGGGAGAGATATTGGCGTCTTCATCAAACACAAAGGGGGCTTTCAGGGTAAGGGGGCAATCGTCCACCCATTCTTCCCCTGCCTCCTCCAGCAAAGCGCACAGGGTGAGAATGGTATCGTTTAATTTCTCTTGGGGCAAATAGATTTTATTGAACACCAAATTATAGGCCTCTTGGTTGGTTGCAAAGGCCCGTCCGTAACAGTCTAAAATTTCCCCTCTGGCGGCTGGAATGGCGGTATAGGTGGCAGTAGTAGCCAGAGATTCCCGGACGTACTTTTCCCGATTGAGGATCTGCCAGTCAAACAACCGGATACTGTACCCAGCCAATACCACCGCTAAAATGGTGCAGATCACCGTTATGCGAGGGTCTCGTTTTTTTCGTTTTGCCATAACTAACCTCATTGGTTATTCAATGGCGGCGCAACCACCGAAGGAAGGGATACAAGATCATGCCCACCGCCCAGGTGTACACCGTTGCCGGCAGGGAAAACCGGAAGAAATAATACCACGTTCCCTCACCCAGCAACCATTGAATTACAATAAAATAGAATAAATAATAGACAAAGCAGCATCCCAGTGTGAGTACCAGATGCGCATAAAAATTGGGGATCAACAAATGCTGAATGGCAAGGCCGCAAATCATGCCCAATGCGGTTAACAGCACCACGTTGAAACACACCGACGGGGTGGTGTACATATCCATGAGAAGCCCTGCGATCAGGCCAAACAAACCGCCGGCAAACTCCCCGTATACAATGCCGATGAGTGCCACCAGCATGACCGCCGGCAAGGGGCGTACACCAAACAGGGTAAGTCCCTGTCCCGGTGCGGATTGCCAAAGAAACAGCACCAGCAAAATCACGCCCAATATGACGTAATGCAGGTAAGAAGGATACCTGGGGGCATCTGTGTTTTTATTCTTCACCAATACCACCCTGTCCTTCAAAATCAGTAATTACCATCACCTGGGTCAATGCGTTCACATCCACCACCGGCTCTACCACGCCATACAAAGATACGTTGGATGGCTCTTTTTCCACAGCGGTAATGGTGCCGATGATCAACCCTTGGGGGAACACACCCCCAGAACCGGAGGTGATCACATAGTCCCCAATGGTAACGGTGGAAGTCCCGGACAGATAGGAAAGCACACACTTCCCTTCTGACAACACCGAAGCATCCCCGTGTACCACGCCGGCTTCACTGGTACGGCTGACCAAAGCACCCACCCGCAGATCCGGGTCGATGATGGTGGAAACGGTGGCCATGGTGGACCCAAGTTGGGATATGTATCCCACCAAACCGTCCGCCGTGATCACCGGGTCGTGCAGGGCAACCCCATCCCGACTGCCGGCATCAATGGTAAAGGAAGCGCACACATCCGCACCGTCTCTTGCCGTCACCGTTGCCGGTTGAAAGGTGTAATCGGAATTTTGTTCTTTGATCTCCAAAAACTGATTATAAAATTGGTTTTCCCGTTTATATTCGTCAAACTCCACCAACTGCTGCCGGTAGATGCGGATCTCTTCCCGCAGTTGGTTGTTTTCCTCCTCCAGGGTGTTCATTCGTCCCACGGCGGTGAGCATTCCGTCCACCCAACTTGTGACCGAATCCCCCACCTTTTGAACCGGGGTGAATACCGCCCCCAAAAAGTCGGATTGAGGAGCAATTCGTTTGCCGATCAGCGCAAACAGGATGCTGACCGCCAACAGTACGCAAACCACCGTGGTCAACACCTTGAAGCCACGGCTCGTAAAAAAGTTTCTCACAATAAGTCTCCCTTACTGGTTACTGTATTTTCTACGCCGTTCAAAATAGTCCATGGCGATCCCCATATCCAGTCGCTTCAGCGTACCTTCTACCACGCAATCCAGAGCATTATCCGCCACCCGGACAGGGATTCCGGTCTCTTTGGAAATGAGCAGATCCAACCCCCGGAGCAGAGCGCCGCCACCGGTAAGCACGATGCCCCGGTCCACAATATCACTGGCAAGTTCCGGCGGTGTTTTTTCCAGGGTACTGCGAATGGTGTCCACAATACTGGCCACCGTATCGGACAGGGCTTGGCGCACCTGAACGGAGGAGATCTCCACGTTTTTGGGCAGACCGTCCAACAGGTTACGTCCCCGTACCTCCAGCACTTTTTCTTCCCCGGTCTCACAGGCAGAGCCGATTTCGATCTTAATTTGCTCGGCAGTACGTTCGCCGATCAGCAGGTTGAATTTTTTCCGCACAAAGGTGATGATGGCGTCATCCATATCGTCGCCCCCCACCCGAACCGATTGGGCGGTAACGATATCGCCTAAAGACAGAACCGCCACTTCGGAGGTGCCGCCGCCGATATCCACCACCATACTGCCGGTGGCTTCAAATACCGGAAGCCCGGCACCGATGGCAGCTGCCATTGGTTCTTCGATCAGGTCCACTTCACTGGCGCCGGCTTGTACCGCCGCATCGTGAACCGCCCGAACCTCAACCTCGGTAACCCCGGAGGGAATACAAATGACCACACGGGTACGGGAAATCAGCGAACCCTTAATGGCTTGGCGCATAAACCGCTTAAGCATAGCGGCGGTCACGTCAAAGTCGGCAATAACCCCGTCCTTCAAGGGGCGAACTGCCACAATAGAGCCGGGGGTACGGCCGATCATCCGTTTGGCTTCCGAGCCCACCGCCCGTACGGTCTCGTTGCGCACGTCCACCGCCACAACCGAGGGTTCCCGCATAACGATGCCTTTTCCTTTTATACAAACAAGGGTATTGGCAGTACCCAAGTCAATGCCAATCTCTCTGGTAAACATGAATCATTCTCCTTATACCCACACAGGGCAGCATTTTGACATATTCAGACAAAACTTTCCTATTCTGTTTTATTATAACCGCAAAGCAGGAATTTCACAATAGGTTTTAGCTGATTTATTGAAAAAATTTTCAACAAAAAAACACTGCAAAAAACAGAAGTTGTTTCTTGCAGTGCTCATGATTTATTGTACCGTTACGCCCTGGCCGGATTCTTTTGCCAGTTCCAGGAAGGAGTAGAGTTCAACATACTGAACGTTCAGTCCTTTTTCTTGGGCATAACTTTCGTATTTGTTCAAAATGCCGCGAATGTTGGTGGGTGAGATGCACACCGTGCGGAATGCGGCAAAATTGTAGCCATCCATCCGCTGGGTAACGTGGTTGTACATGGTTTCAGCGGTGGTGGAAGTGTTAATGCCGTTCTGGCAGTACACGTAAGGAACGCCGTTATGATTGATCATCATATTGCGGGAGTCGTTATACAAACCGCCCATGGTGGAGAAGTTGTTGTACATACTCAGCAATTCCCCGGTCAATACGTTGGTGCCGTTGATGATAAAGCCGGTGGCTTTGATATCAAACCGGTCAAAGAACAACTGGCAATATTCTGACCAGGCATTCACACCGGAGGCGTATTGGGTGGGACGAATATGATTGGAATAGGACAGGTTTGTGGCTTTGCTCAAGCCGGAGGGGATCACGTACCCGGCGCCGCTGTCCCCTGCCGCCACAAATTCATGCTGGTATTTGTTGGCGTACACATACTCAAACGCCATGGGGATCCGGTTGGACAGATTGGGGTTAAAGCACCAGGTAATGGGAAGGGATTGCCGTATCCGGTCGCCACGGATAAACCATTGATACACGTAGGACTTCATCCAGGCAGAGGAGTCATAATCCCCCATGTAAATGGTGTAATAGAAGGTGTCGTCATCATAGGTCAGGCCGGATTGCTGGTAATATTCTTCCCAGTTATTATCGTAGGACGCTGAAAGCGGAACGTATTTATAATATGCCGAGCCGTTGGTCATGGAGCAGGGATGAGCAGCATCCGCTTCTTTTGCCAGGTTATAGCAGGAGATGTATTCGCAATACAGCCATTCGATCCAGGTTGCGGCTTTCGAACCCTGACCGTAGGATTCGGTATATTTCAGCCACCAGGGAGGGAAGCCCATCAACTGACCCATGCCGCCTTTTGCCCGTTGATACCGCATATCAAACAGCATCAGCATGGTTGCGTTGTCCGTGCCAATGTCAGCCACGGTAACCGCTTTAATATTGCCGTAATCGATATCGGTAACCGCTTGAGAGCAGGAGGCACAAACGGGGTCATCCACCTGCAGGATCTCATCCAAGGTATAGCTGTTCACGTGAGTGCAGTTGCTACAAGTAACGTTCACCCGGTATTGTTGGGTAACGTCGTCGCAGACCTCATCATCCTTATAGGGTTGCAGGTCAAAGAAGAAGCAACGCCGGGCGATGAGATAGTCGTGATTGGACAGACAGTTGGATGCGTAACCGGAAAGCAAAGCGGTGGGGTTATCCTCGTATGCTTCATACCCCCGAATCGTACAAGCACCGTCCAGAATATAAGCCAGATAATTGGCAGAACAACGGTGGAAATATTTTTCCATTGCCCAGCGGTAGGCGTCGTTTTTAGCACTGCCGGTGGAAGGAAGGGTAGTACCCACGATGTTCTTGCCTTTTTGACCGTTTACAAACATATCGACCAGCGATTGTTTGACTTCAATACCGGCGGCAACCAATTCATCGTGGAAGGGGCTTTTTGCCAATACCGGCAAGTAACCGTCCAGACCGCAAATGGTGGCGGCTACGTTGGCGGTGGCAGGCACGTTGCCATCCCACAAAATGATGCCGCAGTATTTCAGTTGGTTTTCAAAGGTGGTATAGAAGGTAGACCAGTCACGGATGACCACTTCCTCATACCCTTCATACACCGAACCCTCTGCTTTCAGCACTTCCAGCCAGGAGCTGTCCGAGGTTTCGATTCTGGCATACAGCAAAGAGGTGTGCTCACTGTCCCGGCCAAAATCCCGGTTGATCAGCCCTTGCAAACTGTAAACCAGACGAGCCCGATCGGTATCGGTGATCACGCCGGAATTGAAGATGTAAATGGTTTTGGGAGCCAATCCCGTATTATCCATCACAAAACTGCAATCGGCGGTGGTGTCGTTGGCATAAGCGCCGTTGACCGACAGGGACGTGTTATAGTCAAAATCGCTGTCTACGTAATTTTCATAAGTGTCATAGGGGTCGGTATATTCTTCCGTATCCAACCGCCAGGACTTCAGTTTGCCTACGCTGAATTGCAGGATCTGCAAGGCGTCGGCGGCGTTGACCCCACCGTTTCCGTCGGTATCCGCCGACTGGACCTGGGTATCGGTGAGTTCTTGTTTACCAACCGCATATTTCAGCGTCATCAATGCGTCCACCGCATTCACACTTTTGTCGTTATTCACGTCACCGTAATAGCCGTAGCCCCCATCCTCTGCCAAAGCGACGGGAACAACTGCGGTGGAGAACAACATCAAAAGCGCAAGAAAACAACAAAGTTTTCGTTTCATAGAAAGTTCCTCCTTGGAAAGAAAATTTGCAGGGCAAACAACCATGACAAATTGTTTGCCCCGTTGTATCAATCATTATTTCATAACGGTACCTTGACCGGATTGTTGCAACAGATCGAAGAAGGTGTAAGGATCGCAGTATTTGACGGTCTTACCCTTACCGGCGGCGTAAGTTTCATAAGCGGTGGTGGTTGCGTAGATCTCGGAAGGAGTATGGCAAACCGTCCGATAGGCGCTGAAGTTATAGCCGCTCATTCTGCCAAACTGGTGGGTGTACATTGTGGAAGAAGTGCTATCCCCTGCTTTACCAATACCGTTTTGGCAATAAACAAAGGGGGTGCCGTTGTATTTTGCCAGTAAGGTGCTGCTGCAGTTGGTCAGGTTGCCGACCGGGGACAAGGTGCTGTACATCTGGGCAATGTTGGCAGACAAGGTCGTACTTGCGCCGTTGATGATAAAGCCGGTAATATCCATATCAAACCGGTCGTAGAAGGTCTTGCTGTATGCTGCCCATTGAGCACCGGCCGCTGTGTTGTTTGCAGGACGTTTTTCGCCCATATACGGCAAGGTATTGTCGTGGAACAACGCTTCGGGAATGATGTACCCGGCACCGCCGTCACCGCCGGCCATGTAGTCCTTACTGCTCAGGTTGGCGTACATATAGTCAAAGATCATGGGTACACGGTAAGACAGGTTGGGGTTGATGCTCCACATCATATAGACCCGGCCACGATACCGGTCGCCTCCCCGGTTGTACCACATATTGTAAATGTGTTGTTTCAACCAGGCAGAGGAGTCGTAGTCACCGATATAGATGGTGTAATAGTAGGTAGAACTGTCGTAGGTAATATCTTCCGTGTG
>CAYLYC010000067.1:0-7041 GCA_964387715.1 uncultured Eubacteriales bacterium
GGCAAATTCTGCCGGATCAAAGGGCATCAGGTCATCAATGCCTTCGCCTACCCCCACCAACTTCACCGGGATACCCAGTTCCTGTTTAATGGCAACCACCACACCGCCTTTGGCAGTGCCGTCCAATTTGGTGAGCACAATGCCGGTGATACCTGCCGCATTGGCAAACTCCTTGGCTTGATTCAGGGCATTTTGCCCGGTGGTAGCATCCAGCACCAGCAGAGTTTCTCTGGCGGCATCGGGCAGTTCCCGATCGATCACCCGGGAGATCTTATTCAGCTCGTCCATCAGGTGTTTTTTGTTGTGAAGCCGTCCGGCGGTATCGCACAGAACGATGTCATTTCCCCGGGATTTGGCGGCCGAAATGGTATCAAACACCACGGCGGCAGGGTCAGACCCCTCATTTTGGCGGATCATGTCCACTCCGGCACGGTCGGCCCATACGCCAAGTTGTTCAATGGCGGCGGCACGGAAGGTGTCGGCGGCACCCAAGATCACCGAATTGCCCTGATTCTTTAAATTGTGGGCCAATTTGCCAATGGTGGTGGTCTTACCCGCACCGTTGACCCCGATCATCACGATGACCGAGGGTTTGGTGGACAAATTCAGCGACTGGTCGTCCCCTAAAATTTCCACAATGATGCCCCGCAAAGCATCCTTCACCAGTGTGGGGTCGGAAATTTTATCGGCTTTCACCTGCTCCCGCAATCGGGCGCAAATGTATTGGGCGGTGGGCATACCCATATCCGCCATAATCAATATCTCTTCCAGTTCTTCCAACAGATCCTCGTCCACTTTGGTAAACGCAGACAACATACTGTCAAGCGCATTGGACAAAGTATCCCGGGTCTTTTTGAGCCCCGCTGTAATTTTTCCAAACAGTCCCATGGTATCCTCCTATTGTTCCTTGGACAGCATAGCATCTGCCTCTTTCACATTCATTTTCAGCAACTTGGAAACCCCTTTTTCCTGCATGGTTACCCCATACAGCACGTCCGCTTCCTCCATGGTGCCCCGACGGTGGGTGACCACGATAAACTGGGATGCACCGCTCATGCGCCGCAAATAATGGGCAAACCGATCCACGTTCACATCGTCCAGCGCCGATTCCACCTCGTCCAGCATACAGAAGGGGGGAGGGGCTACCTTCATCATGGCAAAGTAGATAGCCAGAGCCACAATGGACTTTTCACCGCCGGACAGTTGCTCAATACTGGCAACGTTTTTGCCCGGGGGCTGCACCTTGATCTCAATGCCGGAGTTAAGCACGTCCAGGGGTTCGGTGAGCACCAGTTGCGCTGTACCGCCGCCGAACAGTTCCATAAACGTACCGGAAAAATGGCTGTTGATCTGGTTGAATTTTTCCACAAAGGCGGTTTGCATATTGCCGGTGAGTTGGCTGATGATGCGCTCCAGTTCCTTTTTGGCCTGTTCCACATCCCCGATCTGGGTCTTCATAAACTCATACCGTTCACTCACCGCCGCATATTCCTCAATGGCGGCCACGTTGACCGAGCCCAAGGAACGGATCTTGCCCTTCAGTTCCTGCAACCGTTTGCCGGCGGCGGCAGGGTCTTCCAGTTGGATGTTCATTTCCTCTGCCTGACGGCGGGATAATTCGTACTTATCAAACAGTTTGGTAAGGATCTGATCCCGCTCTCCGGTCATGCTGTCTTTCCGTTCTTCCAGCCGCACCAATTCTGCCGAAAGATGCTCCCGTTCCAGGGTGCATTCCCGTTCTTTGGCAGTAACCTTGGACACCAACCCTTCCAGTTCTGACCGCTTGGCGATCTTTTGGCTGATGACCTGCTCTTGCTCTTTGGCTTTTTGACGAAGCGCCGCCGCACCGGAAAGCAGTTGTTCTTTTTCCTGCAGACCGTCCTCATTGGCTTTGCGCAACGCCGCCAATTCTTCCTCCAGCAAATTGCCTTTGCCGGCGGCATCGGTTTTTCGTTGCAATACCCCTTGTTGCAGGGCAAGAGCGGCTTCTTTTTCTTTTTCCAGACCCATCATTTCCAGACGAACCGCCGCATTTTGACCGGTCAAGGTTTCCCGGCGAAGGGATAATTCCTCGCTCTTTGCCGCAAACCCATCCCGACTGGCGATGGCTTTTTCTAACTGCTCTTGCAGTAAACCGGAAAGATTTTCTGCATCCACCGCTTGTTTTTTCAGTTCATCCAAACGGGCTTTGGCATCGGCTTGTTCCCGGGTCAGTTCCTCCAGGGTGTTGTTCACATCTGCGATCTGTTCTTCCACCCGTTTACATTCTGCCAATACCCGAATCTTATCTTCATTGGCGGTGGTCATTTCACTGCGAAGCGCCTCCACCTGCGCCCGACGGGCATCCAGTCCGCTTAACGCCTGGCGGTATTCCGCCATACAAGCATCCGCCTTTTGTTGTAATTCGGCGGCTTGTTTGGTTAATTTATCAATTTCGCCCCGACGGGAAAGCAGTCCTGCCCCTCGGCTGAACGAACCGCCGGTCATAGAACCGCCGGTGTTCACCACCTGGCCGTCCAGGGACACCACCCGGAAGCGGTACCCATATTGTTTGCCGATGGCGGCGGCACTATCCAGATCCTCTGCTACCGCAATGGCGCCAAGCAACGAGGACAAAATGGCTTTATATTGACCGTCGCAATTCACCAAACTGTCTGCCATGCCCACAAATCCGGCGCAATCAGACAGCCCTTTTTCCTTAAATTCTCTGGGCTTTACCGTGTTCATGGGCAAAAAGGTTGCCCGACCGGCTTTTTCTTTTTTAAGATAGGCAATGGCCCGTTTGGCATCCTGCTCGGTGGCGGTAACGATGTGTTGTACCGCACTGCCCAATGCCACTTCCACGGCGGTGGCGTAATCCTCTTTTACCCGGATCAGCCGGGAAACCGGACCTTTAATGCCGCCCAGCACACCCTTTGCCCCCTCCTGGGACACCCGGCGCACCGTTTGGTTAAAGCCGTCCAGGGATTGCTCCATATCCTCAAGCAAGGATGCCCGACGTTTTTTGGTCTGGACTTCCAAGGTGAGTTCGTCTGCCTTCGCCTTCATTGCGGCGGCTTGTTCCTCCCCGGAGGTGAGCAACATCCGGTTGCCTTTCAGTTTATTATCACATTCCGCAATCACTTCATCGCAATGAATCAGGTCTTTTTGCAGTTGGTCTTTTTCTTCCAAAAGCCCTTTGTGTTGAGCGTTTTTAGCGGCAAATGCCTGGGCTACGGCATCGCCCCGGTGGCTGATCTCCTGTACCGAAGACATGGCGGTCACGTTTTGCATCTGACTGCCTGCCAGTTCCTCGTTGATACGGGCGATCTCCCGATTTTGTTCCTCCACGCCGGCAGCGACCGACTCCATTTCCCCGATCAGCTGCTCTAAATCCGCCGCCGATTGTTCCAACAACTTGCCTTTGGCGGCAATTTCCTCATCTTTTTGTGCCACCACCTGTTGTTGCAAAGCGATCTCTTGCTCTAAATCCGCCTGACTGTTGGCGGCGCCTGCCAGTTCCCCTTCCAAACGGGCAATATTTTCCCCGTTGTGGAACATGGTGTTTTCCACCACCGCCGCTTGTCCTTCCAGACGGGTGGCTTCTTCTTCCATTTGAGAAATGGTACGGCGATCCGCATCCATTTGCACCGTGAGCAATCGGGCTTCTCCGGTGGCGGTTTCGTTTTCCTGTTGCAATTTGGCGATTTGCCGTTCCATTTCACCGTACTGGGCTTCTGCCATTTCCATTTTTTCTTTATGTTCTGCCAGTTTGCCTTCCAAACGGTCCAGCGAACGCACCCACAAACCGATCTGCAGGGTCTTTTCTTCCGCCGCCCATTCTAAAAACTTTCCGGCTTTTTTGCTTTGTTCTGCCAACGGGCCAACCCGTTCCTCCAGTTCGCCCAAAATATCCCGCAAACGAACCAGGTTATCTTCGGTGGCTTTCAGTTTCCGTTCGGCTTCTTGCTTCCGGTAGCGGAAACGGGAGATCCCCGCCGCTTCCTCAAACATATCCCGACGTTCATCCGACCGACGGGACACGATATCGCTGATCTTCCCCTGACCGATCATGGAATAACCGTCTCTGCCAAGACCGGTATCCATAAACAGTTCATTCACATCCTTCAACCGAACGGTTGCCCGGTTGATCTGATATTCACTTTCCCCCGAGCGGTAGTACCGACGGGTGATCACCACTTCATCGGTGTCACAAGGCAGGGCACGGTCGGTATTATCCAGGCAAAGAGTGACCGAAGCCATACCCTGGGGTTTGCGCATGGCTGTGCCGTTAAAGATAACGTCTTCCATTTTTTCGCCCCGAAGTTGTTTGTTGGATTGCTCCCCCAACACCCAACGAATTGCGTCGGAAATATTGCTTTTCCCGCTTCCGTTAGGGCCTACAACCCCGGTGATGCCTTTTTCAAAGGTGAGAACGGTTTTATCCGGAAACGATTTGAAGCCCTGTGCTTCCAAAGATTTCAGGAACATATGAGTTCTCCTTTCTGGAAATTCCAATGGTATGGGGCGGCAGAGATGGATCCTCTACCACCAAACAATGCCAACCCAACCGGGTCAGCCGATGAAGATTGATCTTACGCTGTCCAACCAGTTTGGAACGGCAGGTTGGATGGACAAACAAGGTAACTGTTCCCCCTTCGCCGGACAACAGCCCTTGTATGGTTTGAAAATAAATTTCACCCTCGCACAATTCCCGCAACGCGGGATGGCAAGGGCCAATGCCCCCTTGCGCCGACGGGTCACCCTGCAATCCCAGCCGAATGACCGGCACACCTGCCGATTCAAACAGCAACAACAGTTCACTGCAAAGGGCTACGGTTTGTTCCAGGGTAGGCGGTGTGTATTCCCCCCGGGTGTAAAGCGTGTATAGCCCGGTACCCGGCAGGGTAACGGTGGGGTAGATACGCACCATATCCGGTTTCATAGCCAACAGATCTCTGGCAGTTTGCCGGTCGCTTTCCTCATCTGCCCGGTACAGCCCGGTCATCATTTGCAATCCCAGGGCAAAGCCCTCATCCCGAACAAGGGATGCCGCCTGGCTGATTTGCCGGGCAGTATGACCCCGATGATTGGCTTGTAACACCCGGTCATCGGTGGATTGTGCCCCCAACTCAACGGTGGTGACCCCGTATTGCTTTAACCTATGTAAAATGGGCAGAGAAATGGCGTCCGGCCGGGTGGACACCCGAATCCCGGTTATGCCGTGGCGTCCCACAAAGGGATGCGCCGCCGCCAAAAGACCGGTCATATATTCCTCATCCAGCGCAGTAAAACTGCCGCCGAAAAATGCGATCTCCGCCGATATGTCCGGCGAAAGCCCTGCCACCGCCTGGTTGAGCATTTCGCTCACCTGACGGGGAGAGGGAGGGGTTTGGCTGCCGGATATGGCCCTCTGGTCACAAAAACTGCAGGTGTGAGGACAACCGGCATGGGGGATAAAAATTCCGATATTACCCTTGCTCATGGTCAATGCCCATTAACCGCAAGGCCTCTTTTGCCGCATTTTGTTCCGCTTCTTTTTTACTACGGCCGATCCCCGTGCCCACCAGGTTGGAGTTGATGTGCACTTCGTATTTGAATAATTTATCATGGTCCGGACCGCTTTCTTCCACCAATAAATAGGTCAACCGGTCCTCGGGATTTTGCTGGATCACTTCCTGCAAAATGGTTTTGTAATCCTTAAACGCCCCTTTGTGATGGCAATCCAAAGAAGGTATCACGTGAGCAAGAATAAACCGTCGGGCTTGTTCCATACCGCCGTCTAAATACAGGGCGGCAATCAGCGCTTCAAATGCGTCAGCCAAAATGGACGGACGCTGTCTGCCCCCGGTGTTGTTTTCGCCCTTGCTCAGCCGCAAGGCATCTCCCAGATGGATTTGCCGGGCAAAAGAAAACAATGCTTTTTCACACACCGATGCGGCACGGATCCGGGTCAGTTCCCCTTCCGGCAAGTCATAGTTGTGATACAAATAATCCGAAACCACCACCGACAGCACCGAATCCCCCAAAAACTCCAGCCGTTCATTACAGCCGGCAGGATTTTTCTTTTCATGGGCAAAGGATGAATGGGTCAACGCCTGTTGCAACAGGTCTTGATTTTTAAATTCATAACCGATGGTTTTTTGCAATTGCTTCACTACGAGTCACTCTTTTCTTGCTTTGCCGCGGCCGCAACCGCTTCGATCATACCGGAATCCGCAAATTTAGCCGCCTGACGAATGGCGTTTTTAATGGCTTTGGCATTGGAACTTCCGTGGGCTTTGATAACCGGTGCCCGAACACCAAGCAGAGGTGCGCCCCCCACTTCGGAATAGTCCATCATCCCTTTTAATCCGCCTAAATCCTTTTTGATGAGCAAAGCGCCCAACTTGGTTTTAAGGGAAGACATAAGCACCTTTTTGATCATCCGGAAGAAGGTGGTTGCCACCCCTTCGGTGAGTTTTAACACCACGTTGCCGGAAAATCCGTCTGCCACCAGCACGTCACAAGCGCCGGAGGGAACTTCCCGGGCTTCAATGTTGCCCACGAAGTTCAGATCAGATTTGGCTAACAGTTGATAGGTCTCCTGCCGCAGGGTATCCCCTTTGGTATCTTCCGTTCCCACGTTGAGCAACCCGATGCGGGGATTTTCAATCCCTGCCACCTTTTGCATATATCCGTGACCCATAACAGCAAAGTCCACCAGCATCTCCGGACGGCATTCGGCGTTTGCGCCGGAATCCAACAACAAATACGAACCGGTGGGGGTGGGTACCAAGGTGGCCAACGCCGCCCGTTTGATGCCCTTAATGCGCTTGACCAGCAGGGTAGACCCTACCACCAATGCGCCGGTGGAACCGGCAGACACAAAGCCGTCCCCTTCGCCCCGGGCAACCGCTTCCAGCCCCACCGCCATGGAGCAACCCCGTTTGGATTTTACCACTTCGGTAGGCGCTTCGTGCATATCGATCACGTCATCGGCGTGTAAAATGTTTATACCGTCCAAGGAAATGTTGTGTTCTTTGGCACAGGCGAGGATCTCCTCCTCTTTCCCCACCAGGG
>CAYLYC010000068.1:0-6888 GCA_964387715.1 uncultured Eubacteriales bacterium
CGCTACCTCCACCTTGGCAAGGTGGCGCTCTACCAGATGAGCTAAATCCGCATCAGCGAGGACTATTATATGACAATCCGAATGGTTTGTCAAGAGTGAATTTATAAAAATTCCAAAAACTTTTTCGGGTGATGGGGAAAAGTTTCAAAAAACACTCCACAATTTGTCTGAACTGTGTTATAATATGAAAAGAATGATTATATGGGGAGTGTTGTCTGTGAAATTGTTGGTTCTGGACGGCAACAGTATTATTAACCGGGCGTTTTACGGCATCCGTGCATTAACCACCAAGGATGGCGTATTTACCAACGGTATTTACGGCTTTTTGAATATTCTCATCAAATTAAAGGAACAGACGGCACCGGACGGTATCGTTGCGGCGTTTGACCTGAAAGCACCCACCTTCCGCCACAAAATGTATGAGGATTACAAAGCCGGCCGAAAGGGAATGCCGGCTGAACTGGCAATGCAAATGCCTTTACTCAAAGAGTTATTGCCCGATCTTGGTGTTACGGTCATCGAGAAGGAAGGGTATGAAGCCGATGATATTTTAGGTACCATTGCCGCTCTTTGTCAACAAAAGGGAGCCGATTGCGTTCTTGCCACCGGCGACCGGGACAGTTTGCAATTGGTGACCGATCATACCCATGTGTTGTTGGCGGCCACGAAACAAGGACAACCCCATGTTACAGAATATACCCCTCGACTGATCATGGAAGAAAAAGGGATCTCACCCATTCAGTTAATCGACGTAAAAGCGTTGATGGGGGATTCGTCAGATCATATTCCGGGGGTTGCCGGGGTTGGTGAAAAGACCGCTCTTTCTTTGATACAAACCTTTGGTGGTTTGCAACAGGTTTACGACCGGATCGATGATCCTGCCATTCGGGACAGTGTGCGTAAAAAACTGGTTGCAGACCGTGATAACGCATTTTTAAGTTATGAATTGGGCAAGATCGTCTGCAACGTGCCCTTGAGCGGCAATGTGGAAGATTTTGTTTCCTGTTGTATGAATCCTGTCGGCTTGGCGCAAAAACTGGCGAAATTGGAATTGTTTAAGGTGATGGAGCGGTTGGGCCTGGATCGGTCGGTCACATCGGCAGAGTGTGATGAAGGTCTGCCCACTCAAAATGCCGTTACCTTTTCAGCCACACCCTTTCCCGGCGTGGATCAAGATCAACCGTTGTTTGCACTGCCGGCCGGTGACCGGTTGCTTGTATTGGTTGATAACACCGTATATTGTTTGTGCCACGAGGAAGCCGCCGATGTCGTCGCCACCGGTGTGCCGGTTTATACCCATGATGTAAAATTGTTGATCCATAAGGGGTATGGCGATGTGAACCCCGGTTTTGATACCATGTTGGCGGCTTATTTGCAAAATCCGTCCGCATCGGATTACTCTCTTGAACGGCTGATGAATGAATATCATGTGCATCCGGTGTTGTCCGGAGATGTTCCGGAGGAGTATAAAGAAACGGCATGGCTTTTAGCAGGTTTGCCCGGTCTGTGCGGAGTACTTGCCAACCGTCTGGAAAACGACGGTCAAATGGAACTGCTGACCCAAATGGAATTGCCCTTGGCAGTGGTGTTGGCAGATATGGAACAAACCGGTTTTTTGGTGGACTGGGATTCGCTGAAAGCGTATGGAACGCAACTGGAACAGCAAATTGAAACGCTGGTATCGGATATTTATGAAATGGTTGGCTACGAGTTTAATTTGAATTCACCCAAACAATTGGGGGAAGCGTTGTTTGTAAAATTGGGGTTGCCGGCCAAAAAGAAAACCAAAAGCGGCTTTTCCACCAATGCGGAGGTGTTGGAAGGGCTGAAAAACCAGCATCCTGCGGTGGCAAAATTGCTGGAATACCGGCAACTGGCAAAACTGAAATCCACGTACGTGGACGGTTTGTTGGCTGTAAGAGAGGACGACGGCAGGGTGCGAACCACCTTCCATCAGGCAGAGACCCGTACCGGGCGTATCAGTTCCTCTGAACCCAATTTGCAGAATATACCGGTTCGTCGGGAAAACGGCAGGGAACTGCGACGTTTCTTTATGGCAGGTGAAGGCAACGTTCTGTGTGACGCTGACTATTCCCAAATTGAACTGCGGGTTTTGGCGCACATGGCAGAGGATCGGGCTATGATCCACACCTTCCTGACCGGCGGAGATATCCACACATCCACTGCGGCCAAGGTATTCCACATGCCGGAGGAAATGGTAACCCCCCTTATGCGTTCCCGTGCCAAGGCGGTGAACTTTGGTATTGTGTACGGCATTGGCCCTTATTCCTTGTCCAACGATTTGAATATTTCCTTTAAAGAGGCAAAGGCGTATATTGATGGATATATGTCCACCTACGCCGGTGTTGCATCCTATATGGAAGAAGTGGTAGAAGAAGCCAAGCAACAGGGATACGTGTCTACCTTGTTGGGCAGACGCCGCTATTTACCGGAGTTAAAGGCATCCAATGGGGTGACCCGTAGTTTTGGAGAGCGGGTTGCCCGAAATATGCCGGTGCAGGGAACGTCGGCAGACATTATTAAAATCGCCATGATTCGTGTGTACCGTGGGTTAAAAGAGATGGGGCTGAAGGCGAAATTGATTTTACAGGTGCACGACGAATTGATCGTGGAATGTCCTGAAGGGGAACAAGAACAGGTTCTTGCTATCTTGCGCCGGGAAATGATGAATGCGGCAGAACTTTCTGTTCCGTTAGAGGTGGATGCACACGTGGGCAAAACTTGGTATGATGCGAAAGGTTGATACAAAATGAGAAAAAACGTATTGTTTGTGGGACATACCGATCGAAAGGCCATCCCCTTGTGTGTTGCTTTTATGTCTGCCTTGTGCCAGGAAAAAGAGGTTGAAGGGTACCGTTTCTTCGGTTGCGGTTTTTGGGCAGACGAGGGGGAACGGGTGTCTGATACTGCGGCAAGAGTTGCCGCCGAGGTTGGAATTGATCTGTCAGAGTATGCCGCCCATTATGCCGCTGATTTCTTGATCCAACAGGCGGATCTTATCATTCCTCAGGATGAAATGATCCTTCGGGGATTAAAGAGTGTGCTAAAAGGGGATATGAGCCGTGTGGCAAAGCCCTTTGCCCTGCAACTGACCGACGAGGATGAGATGATCAAAGCCCGTGAACAACGAGATGATATTCTTGCTTACTGCGAAAAACTGACCAAAAAACTGGCGGTTGATTATCATAAACAGCAAAAAATTTTGGATACCCTTCAGATCGTTGCATTGACGCATCAACATATACCGGATATCCGGGCAATTGAAGAAGCGTGTTTTTCCCATCCCTGGACCGTTGAGAACATTCAAAGCGAGTTGGAAAAACCAGACAGTATTTTCATTGGTGCCATAGTAGGGGAACGGGTGATCGGTTACGGTTCGCTGAATGTAGTATGCGGCGTTGCCTATATTAACAACATCGCTGTTTTGCCTGCGTATCGCAAATGGGGGATCGGTAAACGCATTATGCACGGCTTGGAACAGGCGGTACTTGCCCAAAATCCGGAAAGCATTACCCTTGAAGTACGAAGCCAAAATACGCCGGCCATCGCTATGTATCAAAGTTTTGGATTCCAGCCGGCAGGATTGCGTCCCGGGTTTTACCGTGATCCACCCGATGATGGGTTGATCTTAACCAAAGAATTTTAATAAAAGAGCGCAGTTCCCGATGGTTGGGCGCTGCGCTCTTTTTGGAATGATTATTCCATGATGCTTTCTACGGCGGATTGGATTTCGCTGGTTAAAGGTTCGCTGTTGGTGTCATCGTTGATTTTGCCGTCATCGGTGTTACCGTCATTGGCACCGTTACTGCTGTCGTTGGCGTTGCCGTTGTTTGCATTACCGGTGTTATTGTTGTCTGCGGCGGAATCGTTGCTGTAAACGCTATTGGTATCGGAGTTGTTGTTATCCGTACCGTTATTACCGCTACATGCAACAAAAGTAAAAATCAGCAAAATCGAACTAATGATACATACAATTTTTTTCATTTTTCATTCCTCCCGTATTAGTATGAGAAAGAACAATGAAAAAATGCAGGAAAGTTTTGCCAACAAAAGTTATTGTTTGCAAAAATTGAGGGGCTGTAACATTGTTACAGCCCCATCTATTAACAAAGTTCAATGTCCCATCATAATATCCGAAATGATGTTCAAAACATTTTGATAACAACCGCCGCACCCGGTGGAACAGTGGGTCACGTTTTGCACGTCTTCAAAGGCGGCAAGGACCGTATCAAAATGCTTGTGAGTGTCTAATGCATTGGCAATATCTGCATAACTTACCTGCATACAATTGCAAACCGTATAATTTTCTTTCATAATTATCATCCTTTCCGACGGTATGATGGTTCTTACAGTACCAAACTGGGAGCGGTGTATACTCTGGCAGCCAGTTCTTGGTCTAACAGATACAAGCTTTTAGGATCATCCCCAAAGAGTTTGAATTTGCTCACCAATTTATCTGCATTTTCTTCCTCTTCCAGTTGTTCTTTTACAAACCAATCCAAAAATTGCATGGTTCGAAAATCCTTGTTGCTGTAAGCGGCATCATAAATATTGTGAATCAAACCGGTAACGTACCGTTCGTGTTTCGCACCGACAAGCAGGGGAGCGAGGGGCGAATCAAATGCTTCTTCCGGTTGGTCAATGGCTTTTAACGTGACCTTTACACCGTTGCTTTGCAAATATTTCATAAACAACAAAGCGTGGTCACGTTCTTCCTGGGCTTGAATGGTATACCAGTTACCAAAACCGTCCAAATCATTGTCGATGTAGTAGTTGGCAATATCCAGATACAAATATGCGCTATAAAATTCTTTGTTGATTTGGTCGTTTAATAATTCAATAACAGTTTGATTCAACATCATTCATAACTCCTTTAATGATTATTTAAAATAGCGGTTCAGAAGTCCTTCGAACGCCTTGCCGTGTCTGGCTTCGTCACGAGCCATTTCGTGAACGGTGTCGTGGATGGCGTCCAGACCCAGTTCTTTGGCCAGTTTAGCCAGTTCGGTCTTGCCGGCGGTGGCTCCGTTTTCAGCATCTACACGCAATTCCAGGTTTTTCTTGGTGGAGGGAGTAACCACTTCACCCAGCAGTTCTGCGAATTTCGAAGCGTGTTCTGCTTCTTCATAAGCGGCTTTTTCCCAGTACAAACCAATTTCAGGATACCCTTCACGGTGAGCAACCCGAGCCATTGCCAGGTACATACCAACTTCACAGCATTCGCCTTCAAAGTTTGCCCGCAAACCTTCGATAATTCTTTCGTCAACACCCTTCGCAATGCCTACTTCGTGTTCGGCTGCCCAGGACATTTCACCGGCTTGTTCCTTGAATTTGTCGCTGGGAACTTTGCATTGAGGGCAAAATTCGGGAGCAGAATCACCAGTGTGAACATAACCGCATACAGAACATACAAATTTTTTCATTTTACATTACCTCCAAAATAATTCAAACAATTTTATAAATGGCATTCATTGCATTTGCCATGGATAACAAGTTGCGCACTGCTTACCGTGCAGTCCAACAGATGTGTAACCCCTGTGAGAAAGGTATCAACCGAGCCGTGGAAGATGTCGTGGATATCACCGCAGTTTGTGCATACAAAATGAACGTGGGGGGTAAGATTACCGTCAAACCGTTCCTTTCCGTTTACAAAAAAACGAATGATTGCGCCGTCTTCCGATAGGGTATTCAGGTTTCGGTAGACCGTTCCCAAACTGATATTCGGCATGGTGGAACGAATGCTTTCGTAAACCATATCTGCCGAAGGGTGGTCACAACGTTGCTTTAGATTTTGTAGAATGGCTTCTCGCTGTTTTGAATATCGTCGTACTTCCATTGGGTCACCTCTTTTTTTGATTAAATAGTAACAATTACTATTATCATTATAGCAAGAATTTTTCATTTGTCAAGAGGAAAATCAAAAAAATTTATAAAAAAATCAGCGAACCTGAAAAAAGGTTCGCTGGGTTTCTAAAAATCAACTTTTGGGTTTTGAAATTCTTTTAATCGGATCTGGTACGCCTTGTTCAGTTCGTCTTCAAAGGGCAGGGGACGGTCGCATCCCATGACCTGGAATAACCAATGGGTAAAGCAGGGGTTGATGATTAAAATTGGCCCAAGCAAATAGGTTGCAATCAGGTTGTGAACCTTAAACCCTTCGTATTGAGCATCGGGATTAAGACCCACGCCTCGTATCACCTTAATAAACCCTTTGTCCTGGTTGTCGCCAAAGCCGAAGGTGAACTGACTGCGGAAGCCCAAAAGGGTCATATTCTCAAATTTCCCCATGGTCAATCCGTTGAACCGCTGTATCATTTCCTGCTTTGCGGTAAAGGGGAGAAGCCCCAGCCCGTTGACCGTCCCTTCCGGTGTTTCGATGGCGTTGGCAAAAACCTCACAAGCATTACCGATGAGTAGCATGGGCAGGTCTTGTTCCACCAACTGCTGAAAACGTTCAAGGTGGGGCTTTAAGGCGTCAATGACCAGTAGTTGTGCCTGTTCGCTCATAGGACCCATGTAGATCAGATCTACGTCTTGCGTGGCAAAAGCAGGTTGATCGGAGAGATGAGTTTCCACAAAGGTTGCTTCGGGCAAACATTGTTTCAAAAAACGGACGTTTCCTGTGTCACCAAATAGATTACCAAGTTCCGGATATAAAATCTCAATGGTCATTGTTGCCGCCTCCTTCCATCCGTTTGATTAAGCGCTCTTTGGCACCCTTTGCCAAATGTATGGTATATACGTCGTATAAAATAAAAATCTTATCGACTCCGGTATAATCCAGCAGATCGGCGGCTTTCACTTCTTCCGGATAGGTTTGGATCCGGTCGCCATCCACCCCATCAAGCAAGCATCCACGAGCACTGG
>CAYLYC010000069.1:0-6814 GCA_964387715.1 uncultured Eubacteriales bacterium
TTTGAGTGCTCCGCTATAATACCAAATATCTTCCCCTTTGTCAAGCCCTTTTTTCAAATTTTTTTCAAGTTTTTTTAAGAAATTTTTAGGCGTCTACATTTAGTGTTTTTCCCATATTTTCCGGTCATATGTAGTGGGTGTTTTGTGGCAAAAATTGGCGTTCATAATCCGCTTCAAGCCACAAACCATAAATACAAATAAAGGAGTTGATCTTTTGAAAAAGAGACATTCAATCTATTATAAACTGTGGCAGATCACGGTTGTTATATTGCTCAACGTACTGATCATCACCCTGGTGTTTTCGGGCAGTGCCCACGCCCTTTCCAAAATGGGTTCTACCGGCAGTGAAGTGCGGCAGATCCAAACCCGTCTTAAAAACTGGGGATACTACAACGGCGACGTGGACGGAATTTACGGAACGCGTACCAAGAACGCAGTGATTTCCTTTCAACGGAAGAACGGGCTGACTGCCGACGGTGTTGCAGGACCGGCAACCCTGGCAGCAATCGGGATCTCCTCTTCCTCCTCCGGAGGGGATTATTCCACTAACGATTACAATCTATTGGCCCGGTTGATCTCCGCCGAAGCCAGAGGCGAACCTTACGTCGGCCAGGTGGCTGTGGGGGCTGTGGTGCTCAATCGGGTTGCCCACTCCTCCTTCCCCAACTCCATTGCCGGCGTAATCTACCAGTCCGGCGCTTTCACCTGTTTATATGACGGGCAATTCAACAAAGCGGTTTCGGACAGCGCCTACAAAGCCGCCCGTGACGCACTAAACGGATGGGATCCCAGCGGCGGTGCCATTTACTATTACAACCCCTCCACCGCCACCAACGGTTGGATCTTTTCCCGTCCCACCATTACGGTGATCGGAAAACACCGGTTTTGTATGTAACTGAAACACGCAGTTTTGCATCAACGCAGGACTGCGTGTTTTCTTACATTATATAATATATAAAACTCTTGCCAAAGGACAAGAAAATTGCTATACTATTATATAGTTAAAAGGAGGGAATACTCATGAATATTCCAATTCAAAAGATCCGCCCGGATGCCACTCTGCCAACCTTTGGGTCGACAGGCGCTGCCGGTGCTGATTTATACGCTTGTATTGACCAAACCCTAACCATAGAACCGGGTCAAACCATTATGGTTCCCACCGGAGTTGCTATGGCTATTCCCCAGGGTTACGTGGGTCTGATCTTTGCCCGTAGCGGTCTTGCCTGCAAACGGGATCTGGCACCTGCCAACAAGGTGGGGGTCATTGACAGCGATTACAGAGGAGAGATCATGGTGGCGTTACACAACCACGGCGCCCAGCCCCGGCAGATTGAGCCGGCAGAGCGCATGGCGCAAATCGCCATTCTTCCCTTTGTGCAACCGGTGTTCGAAACGGTTGACACATTAGACCAAACCAACCGAGGTGCCGGCGGATTCGGTTCCACCGGAACGAAATAGGAGGAAATTATGGATTGTTTATTTTGTAAGATCATCGCCGGGCAGATCCCCTCTGCCAAAGTGTATGAGGACGATAAGGTATTGGCGTTCAAGGACATTGACCCCCAAGCCCCTTTTCACGTGCTGATCATTCCCAAGGAGCACATCCCTTCTGCCGCCGCCATTGACGGCAACAACAGCGACATCGTGGGATACATTTTCCAAATTGCCGCACAACTGGCAAAAGAACATCATTTGGACAACGGCTTCCGTCTGGTGACCAACAGCGGTGAACAAGCCGGTCAAACGGTGCAGCATCTCCACTTTCATATGTTAGCCGGCCGCAATTTAGGATGGCCTCCCGGCTGATCCAATCCCCAACATAAGGAGTTTTTTCGTGCCAAAGTTAACCGAAGCCCTATTAAAAGAGGGCATAAAGCAAGAAAACTTCCTCCCGGCATACTGCTTTTACGGAGAGGAAGCATATTTGATCAGCCACTACACCAATCTACTTGCAGAGCGGCTGGTGGGCAACTGCATGCCTGACTTTAACCTGACCCAACTGACAGGAGAAAACGCCACCATGGCGCAGGTGCTGGAAGCGGCTGATGCACTGCCGGTGATGCATCATCATCGGTGTGTGTTGGTGCGGGATTTTTTACCCACCGAATGCAGTGACGACCAACTGGAGCAACTGGCTTCCTATCTGGCTGACCCGTGCCCGGGCAATGTGATGGTGTTTTACTATGCCACGGTGCAACCCGCCGCCAAAGGCAAATGGAAGACCTTTCTTGCCGCTTTGGAAAAACATGGCGGTGTGATCAAATTCACCCCCCGTACCGCTGCGGAACTGGCGCATATTCTTTGTGCCGGCGCCGGCAAACGGGGTTGCCGCATGACCGCCCGGACCGCCAATTATCTGGTGGAATGCATCGGCAACGATATGAACGCATTGCTATGCGAACTGGAAAAACTATGCGCCTATCGCAACCAGGGGGAAATCACCGAGAAAGACGTGGATATGCTTTGCGCCAAATCCCTTTCTGCATCAGCATTTCAGATCTGTAGAGAAATCAACCGGAAGAACAGCGCCGCCGCTCTGGGCATTTTGGAAAAACTGTTCCGTATGAGGGAAGAACCCAATAAAATCATGGGGGCATTGGCCTCCTCTTACAACAACGCCTACCGTGCGCTGATTGCCCACCAGGCAGGGATTCCTTTAGCCGCCTTTGGAGAAGCGCTGTCCTTAAAAAACCCCGGCGCACTTTCCAAATCTTTGGGGGATGCCCGGCGGTTGGGGCAACAAAAACTGGAACGCAGTATTCAATTGTTGAGCGACTATGACAAATCCCTGAAATGTTTGCCGGTGGACGGAAAAATATTACTGCAACAAGCGGTGGTTGGCTTGTTGGAGATCGCAAAGGAGTAACCGCCGTGATTACCATTGAGCCGGTACTGGTTGTGGAAGGGGTGTACGACAAGATCAAACTGTCCTCCCTTGTGGATACGCTGATCATCACCACCGATGGCTTTCGCATCTTTCACGACCGGGAAAAACTTTCCCTGCTCCAAACCTTTTCCAAAACCAGAGGGGTTTTGATTCTTACCGACAGCGACCATGCCGGATTTCAGATTCGCAACCGGCTGAAGCAACAACTGGCAGACGGCAAGGTGTTCCACGCCTATATTCCCGACTTGTACGGCAAGGAAAAGCGGAAACAAAAGCCATCTGCAGAAGGAAAACTGGGTGTGGAGGGGATCCCCCCTCAAGTACTGCAGGATTGCATTACCAAAGCCGGTGTGACCAACCGGTTGACCCAGCCCCCGATCCATCCCATTACCAAAAGCGATTTTATGGAATGGCGGTTATCCGGTACAGAAAACGCCTCCCACAACCGGGTGCAGTTACAGCGGACATTGGGTCTGCCGGAAAATCTTTCTGCCAATATGCTGTTGGAGGTTCTTAACCGTTTGTACACCCGGGAAGAGATCCAATCCCATCTACAACAAAACGCCAAGTAGCGGTTACTACTTGGCGTTTTGTTTTTTTATTCAGCAAAAGGGGTCATTTCTTCGATTTGTTCGCAGGTTAAGGTATCCCGGGATTCCCCAACCAGCAGACCCAGGAACAGCCAGAATAAGGGGGCGATGATCACAATGCTGAAGCAGAAGAACACCTGCACCGCATATCCTAAAACCGCAGCGCCCAAAAACAGCACCCGGGGATTGCGTAAGCAGTTTTTCAACCCGCTCCACGCACAGGAGATCAAAAAGCCCAAATAACTGGCAATTCCAAAGATGCCGGTGGTGCAGAACAGGTGAATATACTCGTTATGAGCAAAGTCCAGATTTCTGTTGGCGTAACGGGTGTAGCCATATTCCGCCGCAAAGGACTTGAACGCCAAGGGGAAGGTTCCGGTGCCTGTACCGGTCCAGAAATTTTCCTTTCCCATCGCCAATGCGCACCGCCAAGTACCCACACGGTTATGTCCGGCGGTATCGGACAATGTAAAGCGGCACAACTCGTACAGATCCTTCATCAAGCCGTTGGCAGTGGGCTTTTCCATGGCAAAGCGGAAATAACAGAACAGTCCAATCACCGCCAACACTTCCAGCCCCACGATGGACCAGGGAAGCCATTTGTAAGAAAGCCATTCCAGTTTACAACCGGCAACCAACAATCGCAATCCTGCAAATACCATCGCCAAGCAAAGACCCAGATAAAACACCTTGCCGAAACCGGTACCGATCTGTGTACCGGGGTCAAATTCAAACACGATGGTATCGGTAAGCATCCAGCCCACCGACAGAGAGATGGCAACGTTCAACGCTTTTTTCAGGTAATGCTTATTGCGCACAAGCAAAGGTGCCATAAACCCGATCACCACCAGCAACCCGATGATCGCCATGTCCACCTCCAGCCACAGCATCACGTAAACCGCCAGGGTGTGGACGATCAAAAAGAAAGCGGAAATCAGTTTGTTCCAACGGAACACAATGTAGCCAATGCCAATCAACGGGGTTGCCATACACATAAAGCCGGCCATAATGTCTGCGTTGCCAAGGGTGGCAAAAAACCAATTGTGCCATCCGGGATAGGATGAGGCAGGATATAACCCAAAGACGTTGATGCCAAACAACTGGATGATCGCCAGCAGGCAGATGGCAAAGTATACCACGCCAAAGGTAACCAAATGGTTCTTGGTCAGCCGGGCATAGCGGCTGGAGAGGAAGTAGATCAGCGCATAGGACGCCCAATACAGCCATCCGTCATATCGGCTGTAGCCAAACAACACCGCGTTTTGCCCGTTGCCGTTCACCGTACTGAAGTAGGGAGAGGTAAACCAAGCAACCAGCCCCGCCAACAAAAACAACGCCACAAAAACATCCGGCAACCGCCACCAAACGCTTTTCTTGGTCCATTCGGCGGCAACCATTCCCTTCATACGGTCAGGTTTTTCCAGAAAATCCATCACCATCATTACAACGAAACCCGCTAAGATCACCAGATAGGAGATCATTTTTGTTGCAGTTATGTTGGAATAACCGTCAACCCAAATGGCCAACGGAAACAGGCACAACAGCATATAAACAAAAATGTTCCCCCCCGACAAGGAGCGGTTGGCATATTGCAATGACTTCATATTGATGAACCTCCCTCTTGTTTATATTGTTCCTGGAGTGTGCAAAAGAATTGCTCCAGATAAATTTTGTGTGCAACCGTAATAATGGTGTTGCGCAGCATCAGTTTTTCCTGGGTTGGATCTACCAGTTCAAACTCCACCAATTCTTTCAGACCGAACACCGCTTGGATGATGTTTTCCATTTCCCGGCAAAAATAGTTGTAAGCCACCGGTTTGGGATAACTTTTCAACTGTAATTCAATCATGGTTTGAATGTGGTCCAGCGGCAACACCGATTTGGCGATGGCGATAAACAGCAGATAAGCGATCTGGTCCCGGTCATATTGCTTTTTCACCGGATTGCTGACCAAACCTTTTTTCACGTAATTGCTTACCATGGAGGAGGTCAACTGAACCCCTGCCAGGGGTTGACAAAACTCGCCGATGTATTTGACCACCTGCTCCAAATACAATCCCACATCCGGAATTTCTTCGTAACGGGGCAGTCGAAACCGACGAATAACGGTTTTCATTTGTTCTCCGATTTGTTGGGTCATGCTTCACCCTCCTATCCTGTTAATTGTATGCCAGACCGGAAAAGATGTCAAGAAATTTCTGTCTTTTTTACTTTTTGGCATTGACTTTATCCCGTGATGGGGCTATAATATATATCGGTTTTTGAAAAACCGATAACAAGATATATAAAACGGTGATAATATGGCTATTAAAATTGTAACTGACTCCTCTGCCAACCTGTTCTCCTTTCCCGGCGTAACCCTGGAAAGTGTGCCCATGCGCATTTGCAACGACCAAAAGGAGTATGTAGATAACCAGCAGTTGGATGTAGACGGCATGGTTGACGACCTGCTGGAATATAAAGGAAAAACCACCACCGCCTGTCCTGCCATTGGGGACTGGATGGATGCCTTCCGGGATGGGGACGAAATTTTCGCCATTACCATTACCAGCGGTTTATCCGGCAGTTATAATGCGGCAATGGCGGCCGCTGACCAAATCAAAGCCGAGCAACCGGGCAAAAAGATCTATGTGATCGATTCCCTTTCTGCCGGGCCGGAACTGGTACTGCTGGTGGAGAAGATCAAGGAACACATCCAGGAAAACCTCTCCTTTGAGGAAATTTGCGAAAAAATGGCATCCTATCAACAACGGACCCATTTGGTGTTTTCCCTGGAATCGGTGGAAAACTTTGCCCGTAACGGACGCATCAACCCTGCCCTGGCAAAAATCATCGGGCTCCTGGGCATTCGTTTGGTGGGCAGAGCAAGTGCCCAAGGCACACTGGAGATGCTTCACAAATGCAAGGGAGAGAAAAAAGCCCTTGCCACCCTTTGGGAAGAAATGAAAGCCCATGGATTTGTTGGCGGAAAGGTGCGCATTGCCCATTGCAACAATCCCGGTGCGGTGGATGCACTCGTCCAGACCATCCGCTCCCACTTCCCCCAATGCGACGTCTCCCATCAACGTTGCAACGGATTATGTAGTTTTTACGCCCAGTCAGGCGGTCTGCTGGTGGGATTTGACGAATAATATAACGAGAAAAGCACACCGGTGGGTGTGCTTTTTTTGTTGTATCAAACGATGGTGGTTGCTGATTTTTTGGATCTTATATTGAATGGGCTATCCGACAAAATATGCCCGACCTTTCGTGCAAAACCGGGGACAAAATGGCTCCCTTGCCTAAAGGGAGCTGGCAAAACCGTAGGTTTTGACTGAGGGATACTTAACGGTGGAGG
>CAYLYC010000070.1:0-6588 GCA_964387715.1 uncultured Eubacteriales bacterium
GGATTTTCGGCGAGTTGTGGAGGATTTTCTATCTCCAAAACCATACTTCCTTACGGAACCGTGGCATACAGCCGGTGGTTTTCGTTTGGGAAAATTACCAATAAAACACTACTTGCACATTGCCTGTCCCCTTCATACAATGAAAGTAAGAAAGGCAGGGGATGGTATGCGCATTGAAAAAGAACCCTCCGGCAGTTTGAAAGTGGAACTGACCAGCGGGGAATTGCACCAATTCCATTTAACATATAATCAGTTGGACTATAAAGAAAAACGAACCCGGGAACTGTTAAAGCATCTGGTACAACACGCCGGAGCAATGACCGGCTTTTCCCCTTTGGGAAAATTGATGATCGAGGTGTTTCCTGCCCCGGGAAGCGGCTGTGTGATCTACTTTACCTCCTTGGCAGAAAAAAACAAGCGGTATCGAAAAAACCCGCCCCGGGCATATCGGTTTGCCAACTGCGGGGATCTGTACGCCGGTGTGGAGGCGCTGGGTAAGGCGGTGGGCAAAAGCGATCTGTACCGCATGGATGAGGAGTATGTGCTGGTATTGCATTCTCCCCAGGCAGACTGGCTGAAGGAATTTGCCCAGCCCTTTCCCCTTTGTTCTCAAACCCTGGCACATTTGCGGGAACACGGCCGGCTGTTAGCGGCATCCAATGCGGTGGAGCGGCTGTTGGCATAATGGGCTCGATCACAATAAAAAAGGCGTTGTAAGAACCAAATGCTCTTACAACGCCTTTATCCGTTTATTTTATTTGAACTGGGCAGACAGTTCCTTTAACCATGCGTCCGATTTTGCTTTGGCTTTTTCTTCGGTATCGGCAATGGCGGTTATATAGATCTTGATTTTGGGTTCTGTGCCGGAGGGACGAACGATCACGTTATCCCCCTCGTTACCAAGGCGGTAATACAACACCTCGGATTTAGGCAGAGTGATGGGGGTTTGTTTGCCGGTGGCGGTGTCGGTTTCGATGGAAGTGCCGTAGTCCAACACAGCGGTTACGGTATCCCCGGCAATGGCTTTGGGGGGATCCTTCCGCAGGGTTGCCATAATATTTTTCATGGTTTCCATACCGGCGGCACCTTCAAAGGTGAAACTGTTTTGGCTGCAGCAGAAAATGCCGTGTTCTTTATACAGATCAGCCAGTACGTCCAGCAGGGATTTGCCCTGGGATTTGTAGAAAGAAGCCATTTCGCAAATCAGCATGGAGGCAATAACAGCATCCTTATCCCGCACGTAACTGCCGGCGGTGTAGCCGTAACTTTCTTCAAAGCCGAAGATAAACCGGTCTTCCTCTCCTTTTGCTTCCAGAATACCAACCTGTTCCCCAATGTATTTAAAGCCGGTGAGCACATCCACCATCTGGCAGTTGTACTTGGCGGCGATTTTTGCGGCCAGTTGGGTGGAAACGATGGTTTTTACCGCCATGGGATCTTGGGGCAAGGTGCCGTTGGCGGCACGGCGGGACAAAATATAATCCAACAGCAGTGCGCCCACTTCGTTACCGGTCATCAGGGTGTACCCGTCACCGTCGGCAACCGCAATGCCCACACGGTCTGCATCCGGGTCGGTGGCAAGGAGCAGGTCAGCGGGTGTGGTTTCTGCCAATTTCAACGCACATTCAAACGCCTGACGGATCTCCGGATTGGGATAGGGTGCAGTGGGGAAGTTGCCGTCCGGATATTCCTGTTCCGGAACCACCGTTACGTTTTTAACGCCGATCTTATCCAGAATCTTCCGTACCGGCTTGTTACCGGTGCCGTTTAAGGGGGTGTAGATGACCTTGAGATCGCCGGTGATGGGCTCGATGGCATAACCGGCAACCCTGTCCAAATACCGTTCCACCAATTGGTCGTCAATATACCGGATGGTACCCCCCGCAACCGCTTTTTCAAAATCGGTGAGTTTTGCGCCGCCGAACATGGCAACCTTATCCACGCAGGCCAACACTTTTGCGCTGTTTTCCACACTCAGTTGGCAACCGTCAGCGCCGTATGCCTTGTAGCCGTTGTATTTTGAGGGGTTGTGACTGGCGGTGATAACGATACCGGCAGTACAGCCCAGTTCCCGTACTGCATAGGACAGCATGGGGGTAGGCATCAGTTCTTTGTAAATGTGAACGGTGATTCCGTTGGCGGCCAACACTCTGGCGGCTTCCCGGGCAAACAGGTCGGATTTGATCCGGCTGTCGTAGGCAATGGCGGCGCTGTTACCGCCTGCTTGCAGAATGTACTCCGCCAAGCCCTGGGTGGCTTTGCGAACGGTGTAGATGTTCATTCGGTTGGTACCGGCGCCGATCACGCCCCGAAGCCCGGCAGTGCCGAATTCCAGTTCCCGGTAAAACCGGTCAAAGATCTCATCTTCTTTGTCTGCAATTGCGGTCAGTTCGGGGATCAGGTCCTCATCTTCGGTGGCCAGTGCCATCCATTGGTCGTACAGTTTTTTTATTTCCATAGAGAAATGCCTCCTTATACATATATAGTATATGTTTATCATAATACAAAAATAGCCAAAAGTCAATGTTGCCTTTTTGCGGAATGGGAAACAAACACAAGATATGGGATCGTTTTTCGTCGTCGTCCACAATCGGACAAAAAAATCCTGAAAAAACAAAGAAAATCGGCAAAAAACTCTTGACCTTTCCCGGGTGGTTGTGGTATAGTGATATCACCTCTCCGAGGGTCTTTTTTTTGTGCGCTTTTTTTGCCCCGTCAGTCAAGCGGGAATAAGAATGGGCATCTTTGCAAGAAAAGATGGGCAAAAAAGAGTTCTGATGGCAGAGGGAGGATCTTTCTGTACGTCAAATCGACTTGCAGAAGGTAAATTTCCGAAAATCAGGAGGTGCCATAATGAGAGTAAAAATTACAATGGCATGCACAGAGTGCAAACAGCGCAATTACGACACCGTCAAGAACAAAAAGAACAACCCCGATCGTCTTGAGATGAACAAGTATTGCAGATTTTGCAGAAAGCATACACTCCACCGTGAAACAAAGTAGGAGGGAAACACCATGAAATTTGTAAGCATTTTTCTTCGGGTGTTGGCGGTTTTAGTAGCCGTTGCTACCCTGGTTGCATTCTTCTTCCCCTTTGTAAACGTGGAGTTGGCTGGTAAAACTGCCGACTTGAACGGTATGGAGGTTGCCTTTAGCGGTGACTTGTCTGCTGAAATAGGTGCTGAAGGTATAGGAAACGCCACCGGCGGTTACTATATCGGCGCAGTAATTCTGCTGGGCTTGACCGCGCTGTCATTGGTTTTAGGCCTTGTTACCAAGAAAAAAGGCTGGAACGGTTTTGGTCTTGTAACCGGTATCCTGGGTGCCATTTTGATGGTGGTATTTTTGTGCAATGAACCTGCCGCATACGTTGATATGGGCAGCATCACCAGCGCAACCCTTGCTTACACCCTGTACATGAAGCTGGCGGTTATCGGCAGCATCGCAACTGTGGTGGTAACGACCATCGCCATTTTGGTTAAGGATGCTTTGGATTGCAAACAAACCGGCGCATTGACCATCCCCAAACGGATTGTCAAATTCTTGCGGGAATACAAGTCCGAACTGAAAAAAGTCGTATGGCCCGGTCCTCGCAGTGTGATCAAAAACACCTGTGTGGTACTGTTGGTTTGTGGCTTTGCTTTGCTGATCATCTGGTTGGCAGATCTCGGTTTGTACGAACTATTCAAACTTTGCTTTGGTAGTAAAGCATAGTCTTTCCGGAACGTACTGGAAAGGAGTGCAGTAATATGGCTGAAGCAAAATGGTATGTTATCCACACCTATGCCGGTTACGAAAATAAAGTAGCCAGTAATCTGGAAAAATTGGTAGAAAACCGTAAAATGCATGATCTGATTCATGAAATCAAGGTTCCTACCGAAACCGTGGTGGAAATTAAGGATAACAAGAAAAAAGAAGTGGAAAGAAAAATCTTTCCCGGCTACGTGATGGTAAAAATGATCGTTACCGACGATTCCTGGTACGTAGTGCGGAACGTGCACGGCTGCACCGGCTTTGTTGGACCGGCATCCAAACCCGTTCCCCTTACTGACGAGGAAGTTCGCCGCCTGGGTGTGGAAACCAAAACCGTGGAGGTTTCTTACGGTGTTGGGGACAACATCCGCATCATTGACGGTCCTTTGACCGACTTTACCGGCATTGTAGACGAAATCGACTTGGTAAACAACCAAGTGAAGATCACCATTTCCATGTTTGGACGGGAAACCCCGGTTGAACTGGAACTGGATCAGGTAGAACCTGAAGACTAACATTTGGTAATATGTGACTCCAATGGGGTCGCTTAAGATAAGGAAACAGCTTTTCCTTATTGTGGGAGGAACAAAAGCAAGAATTTGTTCCGCCAATTACCACGATATTACGGAGGTGCTAAACTATGGCTCAAAAAGTTACGGGCTACATTAAACTCCAAATTCCTGCTGGCAAGGCAACTCCTGCCCCTCCGGTAGGTCCTGCGCTCGGTCAACATGGTGTTAACATCATGGCTTTCACCAAAGAATTCAACGAGCGTACGAAGAACGACGTGGGTCTTATCATCCCTGTTGTTATTACGGTTTATGCCGATCGCTCCTTTACCTTTGTTACCAAAACACCCCCCGCAGCCGTGCTGATCAAAAAGGCCTGCGGCTTGGATAAAGCATCGGGTGTTCCCAACAGAACAAAGGTTGCAAAAATCACCGGCGAGCAAATCAGAAAAATTGCCGAACAGAAAATGCCCGACCTGAATGCCGCAACTGTTGAAGCTGCTATGAGCATGATCGCAGGTACTGCACGCAGCATGGGCGTTGAAGTCGTCGATTAGTGCTCCTGGGTGGGAGGAAATTTCCGATTTAACCACTAATTAAGGAGGATAAGGTTACATGAAACACGGTAAAAAATATACTGACAGTTGCAAATTGTTTGACAAAGCACAACTGTTTGATGCTGAAGAAGCATTGGAATTGGCAGTAAAAACCAAAACTGCTAAATTTGACGAAACTGTGGAAATCCACGTTCGTTTGGGCGTTGACTCCCGTCACGCCGACCAACAAGTTCGGGGTGCTGTTGTTCTCCCCAACGGAACCGGTAAAACGGTTCGCGTTTGCGCTTTTGTTAAAGGCGACAACGAAAAAATTGCCCAAGAAGCCGGCGCTGATGTGATCGGTGCTGAAGAATTGGCTGCAAGAATCCAAAACGAAGGTTTTATGGACTTTGACGTGGTTGTAGCAACCCCCGACATGATGGGCGTTGTTGGCCGCTTGGGTAAAGTGCTGGGCCCCCGTGGCTTGATGCCTACCCCCAAAGCCGGTACCGTTACTCCCGACGTGGCTCGTGCTATCACCGAAGCCAAAGCCGGTAAGATCGAATATCGTTTGGACAAAACCAACATCATTCACTGCCCCATTGGTAAGGTTTCCTTCGGCGCTCAAAAGCTGCAAGAAAACTTTGACACCTTGATGGGTGCCATCGTGAAAGCAAAACCCGCCGCCGCCAAAGGTCAATACGTAAAATCTTGCGTTATTGCTACCACCATGGGCCCCGGCATCCGCATCAACCCTGCAAAATTCCAATAATTTTGTAATTGGTGCTTGACAAACCCAACGGTTTGTGTTATGATTCTCTTGCTGTTTTCAAAGACAGCAGGCGCTTGTAAAAGCTTAATGGTTACGAACCGCCTGCCGAGGAAATGCAACCCAAATCAGTTTTCGTAACTGGTATATGTGGATCTATGCTCTCCTCGTGCGTTGCGGGGAGGGCTTTTTTGTTACAGGAGGTGAACGAATTTGCCTAGTGAAAAAATCTTAGAACAAAAGAAAGCGTTTGTTGCAGAGTTGACCGAAAAATTGGCCAACGCACACGCCGGTGTTATCGTTGACTACAAAGGTATTTCTGTTACCGATGATACTCAATTGCGTAAATCCCTGCGTGAAGCCGGTGTTGAATATCACGTTGTGAAAAACACCTATCTGCGCTTTGCTTTCAACAATGTTGGCATTGAAGGACTGGACTCTGTTCTGGAAGGTACCACCGCTGTCGCTTTCAGTGATGACGAATTGGCCGCAGCAAAAGTTCTGTGCAAATATGCCGAAGCAAACAAAAATTTCACCATCAAAGCAGGTTTCTCTGAAGGAAAAGTATTGGATGTTGCCACTGTTGAAGCATTGTCCAAAGTTCCCGGAAAAGAAGATCTGCTTGGTATGTTGGCAGGCAGCTTGAGCCAGATGATCGCTGGTCTTGCCCGTGCCATCAACGCAGTTGCCGAATCCAAGGGCGGCGAAGCTCCCGCCGAGGCAGCCGAAGCATAAGCTTCGTTTGGAACAACCATATTTTCATTAAAAATAATTTAGGAGGATATAATCATGTCTGAAAAAATCACATCGATCATTGATGCTGTAAAAGAAATGACCGTTCTGGAATTGAACGAATTGGTAAAAGCAATTGAAGAAGAATTTGGCGTATCCGCTGCTGCTCCCGTAGCAGTTGTTGCCGGTGGTGCTGCTCCCGCAGCTGCCGAAGAAAAGACCGAATTCGACGTAGTTCTGGCTGAAGTTGGCGCAGAAAAAATCAAGGTTATCAAAGTGGTTCGCGAAA